>JAHWHN010000174.1 GCA_019323235.1 Candidatus Woesearchaeota archaeon
AATACGAAGGAGAAAGTCTATATCGATGTAAATGTGATATTTGTGGTGCAAAATCAAATACAGCATATAAAGATAAAAGTTACTACGATGATGATGATTTAGATTTTACATGGGAATGGGACAATCCAGAACAAGGATATTGGAACGAAGATGATATGAGCCAATATTGCCATTCTACGTTTTATTTTGAAACAAGAACAAAATTAATTATGTACGGTGAGACTACAAATGATGATTTTGAATATAAAAAACATTTATGTCCACAATGTATGTATGATTTACTTAAATATATTGAAGAATTAGCAGAACAAAAGCGAAAGGAAATTGAATCAAAACAACAGCAAACTGAAGAAAATCTAATTAAAAAATCCTACACAAGTTCTTGTCTATAATAATCTTTAAACAGGAGAGAAACCATGTCAAAACAAAGGAAACTACTACATATTATTGATAAAAGAATCTTAAATCAACTCCATATAGATAGTACATATCCAAATGATGCTACTGGATGTGGTTATAAGAAAAATGAAGATGGTTCATTTACTGTGTGGAACTATGTAACGCCATATAGTCAAGAACCTAGAAGATATACTATACCAGCTAGTGCAGCTGTTGAAGAAGATCTAAGATAATATCCTACCTATAAACTCTCATAATGGTCAATATTATAACCAATAATATATATTACTGGACATAATATTATCCAGTAAGAGAAATCCAATGAAAAAATTAACACAAGAACAAATTGAAAATATTAGAAAAAATCCTGATAAATGGGCTTGGAATTGGGAGGCTATAAGTCAATATGATTTACCAGAAGATTTTATTAAGGAATTTAAAAATAGAATTAATTGGTTTATGATTTTAATACATCATAAATTTTCAGAAAGTTTCTTTATTGAATTCCAATACAAATTATTTGGTATAGGTGGTTTTAGACAGTGCTGTCACCATAAAAATTACAACAATGTTAAACTCTACTTAAAGTATGGCATGAAGTTAGATAATGATTTAAGAAAATGTCTAATAGAATGAAAATTTTAACACAACAAGATATTGAACATCTACGTAAAAATCCTGATAGTTGGGATTGGTATGCTTTATCAAGAAACTACAAACTTTCAGAGGATTTTATAAGAGAATTTAAAAATAAAGTTGATTGGTATCGTATCTGTAAATATCAAAAACTTTCAGAGAATTTTATAAGAGAATTTCGAGATAAACTTTCTTGGTTTGGTGTTTTACGATATAAAAAAATCTCTGAAGACTTTTTTCTTGAATTTAAAGACAAACTATTTAATCAATATTATTTTCAAATATGTTGTTGTTATAAAAACTATAATAATATCAAACTTTATTTAAAACATGGAATAAAACTTGATAATCATTCAAGAAAGAATTTATTCCTATGAAAACTTTAACACCAGAACAAATTAAAAGTATTAGACAAAATCCTAATAAACAAAATTGGTATAGTTTATCAAGAGATTATAAATTACCAGCAGATTTTGTAAGAGAGTTTAAAGATAAAGTTGATTGGCATTTTATTTCATATTTTCAAATACTTTCTGAAGACTTTATAAGAGAATTTCAAAATGAAGTTGAATGGCTTTGTATTTCAATGTGTCAAAATCTTTCAGAAGAATTTTTCCTTGAATTTAAACATAAGTTATTTAATGAAAAATATTTTACAGAGTGTTATTATATAAAAAACTATAATAATGTTAAACACTTTTTAAAATATGGAATGAAACTAGATAATCATTCAAGGAATATTTTAATATCATGAAAGAACTAACACAAGAACAAATTGAAACGATTAGACAAGATCCTGATAATACATCATGGGATTATATATCAAGAGTTTATATCCTACCTGAATGGTTTATGCGTGAATTCCATAATTATCTTGATTGGAATCACATTATATCTTATCAAACATTATCAGGACATTTTATTACAGAATTGTATTATAACGTTGATAATAGCCTTATGCTTTATCATTGTTGTGATAATAAAAATTATCATAACCTTAAATTACTTTTAAAACTTGGAATAAAATTAGATAATATAGCTATATATCTTTTAAAACGCCAATAGAAAGAGAGATAAAAATGGAACTAGAAAATATCAAAACAACATTACAAGATACATTTCAACTTACAGTACAAAAAATTCAATGGTGTGGATTATCTGCTAAACAACACGTTGAATTAGAAATTGCTTGTACTGACCCACCACAACAAAGACCTGAAGTAACTAAATTCTTAGAAGAAACATATCCTAAAATGAAATTCCGTCAAATTTACTACAGATCATGAAAAAGGAAACACTTAATCAAGGACTAATTGAACGTATACGCAACGAGGGAGGACTTCCTATTATTGATAGCAATCCAAATAATCTGAATTGGCTAGAAATAGTTAGTAAATATGAACTTACAGAAGCCTTTATAAGAGAATTTCAAAATCGTATTCCTTGGGGACTTGTATCTATACATCAATCTATGTCAGAATCATTTATAGAAGAATTCCAAGATAAAATAATATGGACAAATTTAATTAAATATCAAGAACTTTCTGAAGAAATCTTCTCAAAATTTAAAGATAAAATACTTGATCAATATTGTTTCGATGAATGCTGTCGTATCAA
>JAHWHN010000175.1 GCA_019323235.1 Candidatus Woesearchaeota archaeon
GATCATTCATCGCCAAAAGCCGTGATTTGGCAATGGAATCAAATCTCTATTCAAACAAGAGAAATTATTCTTGAATTAGCGCGTTTTAATACAAAGCTATCTAAACAAGACGTGCTTGAACCTTGGGCAAAATGTACCTTGAATCTAGTAATGGAATTAGTGAGCAAAGGCTGGGTTGATTTACGTTTTGATGCAAAAAATGGGGATTAGAAATTATAATCAAATCAATAATTTAAAAAATTTAAGCGAATCTCGATAATTTTGACACACCACTACTTCAGACACTAACTAATTTTATTTTGTTCCTAAATTCTGTTTGAGAACAAAATTATACAAATTTAATTACTTTCAATACTTTGCATAAAATTAGAAATTAATAAATTAACATTATTTAACTTAGATTCTTTACTTTTTAAAAATTCTACATTGTTAATATCCAAATAAAAAATTAAGCCATTTGCTGTAACTTTTTTATTTTTATACTTATTATTACTAAACTTTGCAAAACATTCTAGGCTAGAAAATTTCTCTTTATACTTGTCACATGGATAATCCATGTCTTCTATATCTTCAATATTTTGCCTACAACTATTACAATTGCAAAAATCAATTAATGTACTTTCAAAGCAAGGTTTAGAAACTAAAAGATAATTTTTATCAGGCATCATTATAGACATATTGTTAAATTGTTTTACAAAATATTCTTCAACTTCAGCATTTATATCCATATCTCCATCAAATAAAACAATTATAGAATCAAAGAGATTCAAGCTATCTTTGGATAATTCAAAAGATTGGATGGCAGGTTTAGGCGTTTTATTGTTTTTTAAACTTCCTCCTTGAAATTTGCATTTATTACTAACTATATTAATATTTAAAGGAAAATTATTACCCCATAAAACTTTTACAAACTCTTCAGTTAAAGAAAAACAACCTTTTGTATATCCAAACAATTTAAAAATTTTTACAATGTATTTTAATTCTAATTCGCCCTCAATAATACATAAAATTTTCTTTGGAATATTAGGGCTTTTGCTTGCATCATAAGTAATAAACTTTTCTAGATAGCTTACCATTTATAATATTTCCGTAATAATATTTTTTACTTTTGGCAACCCACCTAAATAACCATTTTCATAAAGACTTAACAAATTTTCATATCCCTTGATATTTTCAATATCTCCAATTGCTTGTACTGTTGTTTTATGCTTGTTATCTTTCTCAATTAAAAATATCTCATCAATTTGTAAAAATTTCATATTATAAATATTATGAGTGGAATAAATAATTTGTATTCCATTTTCTATCAACAAATTAATGATAATAGGTACTAACATTGGATGAATAATCGAATCAAGTTCATCAATAACTAAAACAGAGTTATTCAGTTTTGCTAAAAATATATCCACTAAAACTTTTATTAATATCATTGTTCCGTCAGATTCAAGCTCAAATTCTAAAGAAACATTTTTTTTGATTTCATGAAAAATTTCAATACCTAAAAGTTCTATTCTTTTTTCACTTTCCTCACCAAATTTTGTGTCTAACTTACTAATATCCAAGCCAACTGAATTTAAAAAAGATAATAAAAAATTTTTTAATTTTTCCTTATTATTGTCTTTACCCAAATAGAAAGCTATTTTTATTGTATCATTACCACTGAGGGCAAATTCAGTTCTATATGCACTTCTGATATTCGAAGACATAGATAAATTTTTAAAAAACTCCTTAACTTTATCCAAAGTCCCAGTTGTTTCAAACTTTCCAAATTCTTGAAATAACGACTTCTTCTCACTTAATTTATCAAATACACTTTTATGTATATTTTCAGCTACTTTTTCTATCTTTTTGTGTTTTCGGTGGAATAAATTCTGTTTTTGGTTATTATTGAGTCTATAAAATTCTTCATGTTCAATGCCAATATTTTTATAACCTTCAGATTTAAATGTTAATTTATATAAAAATTCTTTTGATTCATTATCTACATTTAAGATAAAAGTTATTTCTAATTCGCTTTTTGAATTTGAACGTGCAAATTTATTTTTAAATGATGTTGGAAATTTGTCTGTTGATTCATTATTAATGACAGCACTTAAAACAATAATTGATTTTAAAAAAGTTGTTTTACCCGAAGCATTAGCCCCATAAAACGATACAACTTTATTATAATAGTATTCTCCATTAACATCGAATAACCTATTTTTGTTATTTTCAATGTTATAATCAGAAGCTTTAAAATCTATACAAACTTCATTTTTTATTGAAAAGAAGTTTTTTATTTTTATTTTTGTGATAAAATTCATATAGTTATTTTTTTAAATTTATAGAACTTATATATTAGAACATATTCTTACTTTTCAAAATTATATACTAAAAATATAAAAATAGAAATAATTAAAATCACACAAAAAAAGAAAACATTTAGCAATTTTACATCGGCGGTTATCAAGTTTGTCAAAAATGGCTTAAAGACAGAAAAGGCAGAGAATTAAATTACGATGACTGTGAACATTATCGCTACATTGTAGCCGCTTTAAAACAAACACTTGAATTAATGACAAAAATTGATGAAGCCATCCCA
>JAHWHN010000176.1 GCA_019323235.1 Candidatus Woesearchaeota archaeon
TATTTTAGTTAAATAATTATTATCTATTATTTTACATATTTAAATGAATTATAAATATCTTATAAATTATAATGCAAATATTTAAAAAATGATTATAAGATTGAATTTAAATGGTTGAAAGAATAATTTATATTTATCAAATGGGCAAAGTTGGTTCTTCAAGCATTGCTAATTCTATTTCAAATTTCTTTAAAGTAATACATGTACACCATTTATCAGAAGAAATGGCAATTTATTCAAAAGCGCAATTTAAGATGTTAAATATTCGTCTAAATGGGATTGCAATGAGGTAGAAATTGTTAACTGATATTCATCAGTCTATGAAAAATAAGTCTGAGATTTTTATAATAACGCTTGTTAGAGATATTTTATCTCAAAATGTATCTTATTTTTTTCAAAAACATTCAAAATTTCTTAATGATTTATCTGGAAAAAATAATCTTAGTATTGAAGAATTGCAATCCGTTTATTTGAATAAGGATTTAATATATACTCTTCCGAGATTTATAAACTGGTTTGATTCTGAATTAAAAGTGGTTACAGGTATTGATGTATTCTCTTATGATTTTGATATCAGTAAGGGCTATTCAATAATTAAAAAAGATAATGTTAATTTATTAATAATTAGAATGGAAGATTTAAATTGTGTTTTTTCTGAAGCAATAAATCAATTTTTAGGTGTTCATCTGGAATTGAAAAATTCCAATCAATCTGAGAATAAAAAGTATAGTGAATTATATTCTGAATTTAAAAATACATTAAATTTTAATCAAGAACTTATTTCTCAAGCATATAATTCTAAACTTATGAAGCATTTTTATTCACAAGAAGAAATTGATTCTTTTATGATAAAATGGAATAAAAATAATATTTAAAGTAAATAAAAAAACTCTAAAAAGGGTGTCTACAAAAAACAAAAATTAATTTTTCGTGGTCACCTCAATTAATTAACTACTTTCAAGTAACAAAAAAGAAAACATTTATATATGGTCGGAGCCTTCTTTCTCTTATGAATATAGGTTTAGGAATGTATTGTGTGCAAGAATTGTCACATAGAATTTCTCTAGAACAATCTTTAGAAATCTGTGAAGACCATTTTCCTATGAGGAATCCTGAATTGACTGAGGAAGTTTTAAAAAATCCTGAAATGGTTTATAGTTTAGAAGATGTTTTTAAAAAAAGACTAACTGATTCACAAATTGTCATTTCTGTTGAAGACCATTTACTGAATAACTGGTCTAAAGAGGGATGTTGGAGAAAATATCTGGATCAGCCTTTAATTGCTCATGCTACTGCTGGATTAACATTGAAGAATCTTGGATTTGATGCAGTTGTAGGTATAGAAAGTGCAGGATTGCCATATGCTGAAATATTAGAAATGGTGGGTTTGAAAAATTATTCAATTAATTTTTCTCATCATAAGAAAGATATGAATCGTCCTAAGATTAAACAATATCATAGAGAAAAATTAAGAGAATGTGAAAAAGTTTGTTTAGTTGATGTTGATTTTGTTACTGGTAAAACATTTAGAGTTGTAACTGATTATTTAAGAAAAATGGGAATCAATGTGGAAGGTCTTTATACTGGTTTATCAATGTGGCCTGGAATTAATAATGAATTTAAAATAAAAGGGAGAGAAATTAATTTTAACAGATTTTGGATTAAAAATGATAGTATATCGTCATTAGGTATGAATAAAAAAGATGTTAGAAGTATATTACCTGAGGGAGTTCAATTATATGGACCAAATGTTAAGAGTGATTTAAATAGCCAAAATATTTCGGTTAGTAATGCAAAAAAAGTTGCTAAATATTTGGTGGAAAAATGATATTAAGTGATAGTTTATTAAGATATTTTAGGTTTAAATATGATGATGAACAGCTGAGTATTGATTTTATTTTTGATAATGATTCAAGAACAGTTGCTTCAAGGTTGATTGAAGTGGGCGAATGTGAAAGAGCAATTCAGGAACTTATAAGTGACTCTGATGATAAAGAAGTTTTTAAATTCATAGCACAAAAATATTTGGAGAATGAAAATTATGGTTCTGCTTCTTATTTTTTTGAAGAGGCGGGAGATTTAGATAATTGCTATAGTGCAAGATTGAAGGCAATAGGGCAATATAAAGATGTTTTAGAAGACATAGATTTTCGTAATTTGGCTGATGGACGTCCAGAAATGAGAAAATTTTATGAAAAAGATAAAGTTTTTTTGAAAAAGTTGGATGTTGAAAGTTCGGTTGGATATTCTCCTCTACAAACTTGGTTAGCCATTGATAAAATAAAAGATAACTACGATGTTGCCATTTCTATCGCTAAAGGGGGATTATTTTCTGGATTTGTTTGGGATCTACATCAAAAACCTTTAGATGTATGGTTGTGTAACAGAAGAAACAATCATGATATTGGTAAATTAAGAACTGACGTTGGCGATTATAATGGTAAAAGGGTTTTAATTTTAGAGAATGATTATCAGTATGGTGGTACATTGAATATAGTAACTGAGCGAATCTTGGAAAA
>JAHWHN010000177.1 GCA_019323235.1 Candidatus Woesearchaeota archaeon
ATATATTTTAATAAAACTGGAAATACTCAAGCAACTACAGAAGAAGAAATAAAATTTTGGCATGATATATTAGATGCAACTATTGATGATATTCATTCAGATGATCCAAATTTATCTAAAGATTGGATTAGAAGAAAGATTTTAGATGCTTGTTCTAACAATACTGGAAATCAAATTGTTGTAAATACTAGCAGTAGCAATGGATTGTTGACTGAAGAAGAATTGAAAGAAGCTTATTGTGCGAAAAAGCCAGTAGATAGGGGTTGTTGAGAACTAAAATGAAAATTGTAAGAATTAACAATGGCTATGAAGTACCAGAAAAACCTTTGTATTTATTTGGAAGTGTTATTGTGACTTTTGAGAATTATTTAAAACAAGAAGATGGATTTGCGGTTGTTGTTAATGGTGAATTGTGGCGAAATAGACAACTTATTGCAAAAGAATTTGAATGGGAGTTGATAGATGACGAAAGAATTAAGTAGTGATAATGGTTTTCTAAGAAAAGATAATAATGGATTTTATCTTGATCCTATTGTTGGTGCGGAAAGAATTGATTGCGATATATTTGACAAATCTTTACTTGAGTTGGCAATAAAGAATGTTGGACAATATGTCACAATTCATGGAGAATTTTATTATCGAAAGAATGATAGATTTCCATTTAAGTGTAGAATTAGCGAATTAGAAATCATGCCAAATGAGCGATATTTGCCTACTTTATATGATTTGCATGGTGTTATTAAAGATTTTCCTAAAGGTTTAACTAGCGAAGAGTTTGTTAGGAATATGAGAGATAATGAATGGTAGAAAAGAATATGAAAAGAATATAGAAGACACTTTGCGATAAAAATCCTTATGATATAGGTGAATTACTAAGTTATCAACCAACAAATGCACACACAAAGAAAAACAAATAAGCAAATGTTAAAAGTTTATTTTCAATTAGGCACAATTGGAAATATCGCTGGATTTTCTATGGTTTGGGTTTGTTATAATATTTCATACAAATCAATATCTTGTATTAATGCGATATTTCCAATGTTTGTTTCATTACTTTTAATCGGAATTATTTATGAGTATAAAAGTAAGTATCTAAAGAGTGATATGTTGATAGGCTATTTGTCTAATGTTTTAGTAGGAATGTTTGTTATGACTTTGTTTGTTATTGGTGTAAATTAATATGCGTGGAGATTATAGAATATGAGAAAATTATTGAGGATAGTTGCATTTATTTTTGCTGTAATTGGTTTGGTTTTTAGTATAATTGGTTTGGTATTTTTAGAAAATACACAATCCAATATGATAATTTATTTTATAGCTATACTTATTAATATAGTTACAATTATGGTAACTAAAGATTCTTTAAAATGAAACATCTCTTTTTAAAAGAATTACTTATTGCTTCTATTTTTGCTATTGTTTCGTATGTGCATTCTAACTATAAGGACGAAATAGTTTCGTTTTTTAAACATGAAGTTATTGTTGAGGAAGAAAAAGATGATGGTATTTACAATGAATTTGATGATCCTTTATTTTAAAATAGGAGAAAGTAATGGAAGAATATATTGAATTTATTTATAAAAATGGATTAAAAGAATATAAGTCACCAATTGGTATTAATATAAATGATGTAAATAATTTTGATAATGATATAAAATTATTTAAAGAATTTATATTGAATCTTGAAATTTGTGATTTTGAAGTTAAAGATAAATGTATTTCACAAATTTTTATAAGAGAAGAAACAAAAAAAATAGTCGAGAGAATAGAAAATAATGGATAAATTCCCTTTTATAATTATATCTTTAGCGTCTATTGCTACACTTCCGCCAATTCTAGCTGGAATTGTTGTGGTATATTGTTTGTGGTGTATGTTTGATTAAACAGCAATGATACCTCTACCAAATAAGAAATACTCTATTATTTATGCCGATCCCGCTTGGACTTATAAAGTGTGGAGTGAAAAAGGCGATGGTAGATCAGCATCCAATCATTATACGCTTTCATCGTTAGATGCAATGAAACAAATTCCTGTACAATCTATTGCTGATAAAGAGTGTGCTTTATTTATGTGGGCAACGAGTCCAAATTTAGAAGAGGCTTTTGAATTGGGTAAAGCATGGGAATTTATCTATAAAACCGTTGGTTTTTATTGGCTAAAAAGGAATAAAAAGTCAAATGGTTGGTTTATGGGCAATGGACACTATACAAGATCAAATGTTGAACCATGTTTGTTATTCACTAAGAAACAACCACAAGATACCGTTGAACCATGCCTATTATTTACCACTAAGAAA
>JAHWHN010000178.1 GCA_019323235.1 Candidatus Woesearchaeota archaeon
CTGAAATTAAATCCTCTTCTTCTGATATATAAAGACTTTTTTGTTTGTTATTACTATTATTTGCAAAATAAAAATTTCCATAATTATCAGTCTGAATATCGTTAATATCAAAAGTACGACACCAATTCTGCCATTGCTCATATATTTCTTTTGTTGGATAAGGATAATAATCCTTTATCTCAACAAATCCTAAATCTTGTAAATATTTTACGATTTCCTTACTATGATCTTTATTGTTTCCAATGCAAATCTGTTCAAAAACATTTTGTTGTTCTTGATTTAATTCTTCTTTAAATTGTTTCATTTTTATATCTTACCTTTAGAATTTAAAATTTTCTCAGCTCTATCTCTTGCTGCAATAAAAGTTTCAAAATAAAGTATTTTATCATCTCCACAAGAATCTGGTTGTCCAATAAGTGTCAATTCAAATTTATATGTTCTTTTATTCCAATGTATTTTAAATCTTTCTTCATTTTCAAAGATTCCTATAAAATCAATAAATCCATCATTCTCATCTTTACTAACATCTATCCATTCAATTTTTTCTTTAGTATCTAACATAATATAAACCTTATGATATTTAAGTGTTATTTTCCATTTACAAGATTGTTTAAAATTTTTAGTTCATCTTTAATTCTCTCGTTTGGTTTGTTATTTTCACATTCTATAATTAGATTACGACATTTTTCAATTTTTCCACATTTATAGGCAAGAGATGCAGCACTTCTTAATAATATATTTTTAGTTAATCTTGTTTCTTCATTAGTTAATAATTTTTTACATGCTTTTTTTTCATAATTAAAAGCAAGTTCGTATTCTTTTTGAGCATTTTCATTATTAAATTCTAAAACTAAAGCATTTTGAAAATGCAACATAGCTTTATTATGTAATTTTCTAATATCGCTCATATTATTTTTTTGATTAATTCTTTAACTTTTAAACAGACTGATTCAAAATCTTGATTTGCATTTACAATTTCAATTCTATCATTATAAATTAATGACAATTTTAAATATCCTTCTCTTACTCTATTAAAAAAATCATAATTCTTTTCGTCAAAAGAGTTATTTTGTTTTCTATTTTTAATTCTGCTAATAGCAACTTCAACTGGAATGTCTAAAAGAATTGTTAAATCTGGAATAACTTGATCTAATTCAATCGTATTAATCACATTATTAATAAAAGAAATTGGATATTCATTCCCATAGCCTTGATAAGCGATTGTTGAATCAATAAACCGATCTATAACAACAAAATTTCCTTCATTTACATTAGGAATAACAAAATCATGTAAATGTTGTGCTCTATTTGCTAGGAATAAAAGTAATTCTGTTTTATTTGTAAGATTTTTATGGTTAAAAATAATATTCTTTATATCTTGTGCAAATTCAATATCGCTACATTCTTTTGTAAGCACATGATTTATTTTCTTTTCAGATAGGAAAGAACTAATAAATTCACATACATCAGTTTTACCAGAACCATCAATACCTTCTACAGAAACAATTTTACCATTATTTTTCATACATAATTTCTCTTATGAATAAGGAATAAGCGTTTTCATTAATCGTATTATACAGATAATGAATAATAAAGTCAAATTAATTATAAAATGTATCAGTTTTTCCAGCTATATATTCTGCTAATAATATTGATTTGTTAAATTGTTCTGGTTTATCTAAAACTTCTTTATCATAAATTCTAATGCTATTATGGTAATTTATCTTTTCATAAAAAAACTTTAATGATTCTACATGATGAACAACATTTCCTCTATTATTTCTCCAACCTTTTTTACTTAAATAGGGAATATCAGTATTAAATGTGCTTATTAATGTTGTAGATTTTTCTGTATCAATATAAATACAAACATCATAAGGCTCTTGTAAGGTTATATCGTTAAAAACTGTAGTTAAAGCATGATAGTATATTTTCTTATCCCAACTTACTTTTTTAAAATTATCTAAAATTAAATATCCATATAATTCCTTTTCAAAAATATCATTTCTAAAATCCAACCATGCTCCCCAAACAGCATAATGTATTTTGCCAATTTGTTTCTCTTTTACTTTCACATATAAATGTATATCAACTATATTATTCATACAATCCTTATGATTAAAAGAAGAATTTGTTGTCGTATTATAATTTATTTTAAGGTAAATTTCAACAAAATATTCTATCTTTAAAACTATATTCCTTTTACTTTTATAATAGATTTGTCTATTTGTAACCTATTAATATTATTAAAAATTTTTTATCATTACTTTTTAGTATAGATTAATAAGTAATTGATATTATTAAAAATATTTCATTTTTTATTTCAAAAAAGTCAAAAAATGCTACCCACATAAAATTCGCGTGTTTATAACTTATTGATATTAAATATTTTTTTTAGAAAGTTTTTCAAACCTATTGACAAGGTTTTTCGACTCATTCACAATAAGAAAAGACGTTCTACTTTTTTTTAGTTATATTTTCTGAGCGTATAACTAACTAAAAAGTTAAATTTACGTGCTAATTGTAGCGAAGAAAATATAACTATTTTTTTTGTCTTCTCTTCCGTTATAACGTGCTAATTATTAACTCTATATTCTATTCTATAGTTACTAATTAACTTGTAATAACTTAATTATTGTTAATTCTAATTAGTAATATATATAGCAACTAAAGTAAAAAAAAGTAAGAGGGATGTTTGTGGAGTGAAAGTTGCGACTATTGGAATCTTATCCTTATTAATAATAAAAGATATAAAAAAAGTTTTTTTATTTAATTTTGAACATAGAATATTTCTTTGTTAATTATAAAATGTTAAAATTTTTTTTTGAAAAAACTTTTCTATTTTAATTATGCCAAACCTATATGTTTTTATTTGTTTGCCAATTTGACTTTATATTTAGTCTTAGATATAATACACACCTGAAAATTAATTTCTATTTTAAATTATAAAAAAAGAGTTTGTTATGTTACAAGAATTTAAGATTGGCAATGGTGCATTTAGAGTATTTTTAGGAAAAGTTCCTAATAATATTATTAATGAATATGAGACGAGTATAGATATTCAATTAAATAAAGAATACGAAAGAATTAAAGAAAGACTAAAACTTGATGTAGAGACAGGTTTAGATATTGAATTTAAAAAAGCAGAAGATAAATTACATCGTGTGCGAATGCATATATACAACAAAGAAAATAAAAGAAAGAGTAGATTGTGGAAAGTTACAAATGAATATAAATCTCTAAAAAGAAAAATTGATGAAAGAAATGAATCAAATGGCAATAAAGAGGTAATTAGTTTTAAAACAAAAGAATGTCTTCTTGCTAGAAAGAATAAATTAAATCATTTTATAAATAAAATTCATGCTAAAAATAATAAATACTTAACTTATATTTGGTATCCTATTTTAATATATTCTGACAGTGAAAGTAATGAATTATTTTCTTTAGATATTCCTATCGATATGTATCTAGGAATTAAAAAATTAAATAAGGAATTATCTTTATTATTAGATTGCGAATACATAACAAAAGAAATTCAACAACAGATTCCATTATTTAAAATTACAAGAGCGGATATTGTAAAGTATATTGACTCAATAAATATTGTTAATAATTGGAAAAATTTTGTAGATAAAAAGACTAAAAAAGAAATTACTTTTAATGGTGAAAATATATTTTATATTACATTTATAAATCTTGATTTCATAAAGAAAACTTTTTTAAAGATTTCTGAAAACTCTGATTTGTATAAACGTTCTATAGATCAATTAATTATTTATTAAAATCGCAAATAGGTGTAAAAAAATTATGAACATAACTAAATTGGTAAAAAAAATCAAAACGCTTATTTAATTTCAATAGTACGGAGAAAGCCATATTTCTAATGAGATGGATTCGTAAGCATGTTAATTTGATTGAAAGCAATAGATAAAAATAAAGCATACGTTTTAATTATGAA
>JAHWHN010000179.1 GCA_019323235.1 Candidatus Woesearchaeota archaeon
ATTTTTCATATTCTTTATCAAATTCATACCACAAAGTATTTGAAAATTCTTTTTTTGTTTCTATTTCAATATAAGAAGAGATTCTTATTTTATCTTCCTTACTTTCTATTTTTGGTTTGTGAATTATCATTTTTTATTAGTTTTACAAACTTTCTGTATGTTCTTGAATTTTTCTTTAAGATTGCTGAAATTTTCCAGATTGTGTTAATAGTATATTCCATATATCTAGATTTATTTTTAATATGTTTTCCTTTTCCATGTATATTTTGATTATAATTTTCATTTTTATTTAATCTTGCCATATTTTTTCCGATTTGAATATATTTTGGTTCAACTTTTATGTCTTTTCTACCTATTGCTCTTAGTTCTTTAACTGTATTGATGTATATTTGATTAAAATCTTTTACATCAAGAAAGAAGTTATCATATAAAGGACCTAAATCCCATCCTAATTCTAAATGTGTAATTAAATTATTCCTTAATCTAAATCTTGTTTGAATAGGATAGGTAATTTTATTTGGTTTTTTATCATCAAATCTATGATGCCATCTTAAGAAAGGTAAGCAAAGTGTTTTTCCACCTTTTCTTCTAAATTTTTCTTGAATATATTTTTCTTCCCCTCCAAATCCTTTAAACAATGGATTAATCTTAGGAAATGCTTCTTTTCTACAACTTAGCATACCCATTCCTTGTGCAATTATTTCAAATGGTTTTGAATTTGGATTTTCGCCTCTTTTATCTTTTGCCCAAGTACCGCATTGTTTATTGAACCATTCATCACTCCAGTGTGTGAAATAAGTTTTATTATGAATTAAAGGTCCTTGTAATAAATCGTTGGTTTTTGGATTTTTTTCATAATAATTTAACAATTTTTTTAAAGATCCTTTTTCAAAAAGGACATGGCAATCCATACAAAGAACATAAGGTGTATTAGCAATTTCAAAAACTTTATATTTTGTAAATGAAGTTGCTACTTCTCTCATGGGAACATATTTGTAATTTTCTCTAACTTCTTCTCTCAAAAATCTTCTTACAGCTTCACCATGTTTTCCCGCAGGGTTATTATCAAGTATAAGAAATTCTATATCTTTTAATATTTCTGGGTGATATAATTGTATAGCTTTGATTGAGAAAAATATACCGTCATAATCATCAAATGTCGCCATTCCTATTGTTAGTTTTTTTCTTTCAGTCATTTTTTATTAATTTTACAAATTTTTTGTAAATATTTGATTTCTTCTTTAAGTATGCAGAGGGCATCCAAATAGCTGCCCAGGTTAATCTAAGGGCCATTTCAGTAGTTTGGAATATTTTAGTTTTTACCCATCTCATTTTACTTTTAAATAATGCCCATCTTATTTGATAAATTATATCTTTTCTACCCTTTTTCCTTGCATATTTAATTATTCCTTTGCAGAAAACAAACTTGTCTGTTCCTCTTATAATCCAGTTTCTTATTTTCTTTTTGTTTAATGGGGTGAGAAAAGTATTATATTTTGAAAGTGAACCCGCAAGATGGAGAGTAATCATCGTTCTTATACATTTACTACATTCTCCACAATTTTTTGTTTTTATACTATTCCAGCAAACTCTAAGATTATCATATGATTTTGGCCATTTTGCAACTTCTATTGTCTTTTCTACTCGGGTTTTGTCACAACCATGATGGATTATTTCAAGATTTTCGTTTCTTAATAGTGGGTCAGCAAAAGGAGTTGATCCCCAAGGAATTTGATCGTTATAATTATGACTTGAAGGGATATAAAATCTATAAAATAATTTATCAAGAATAGTTGCAACTCCCAATATTGTGCTTGCATGAGTTTCATTACCTGAAACTACCCCTCCTAATCCCCCAAATACCTCCTCAATATTTGTTGTAACAGTTATTAATTCTATGCCTAGTTCTTTTGTAAATTTCTGGTACTTTTTTTTAAGTAAATCATATGAGTCTTCTGAGATCTCATAAAGAGGTCTTACTCCATTATCAATAATTAAGCAATGTGTAATTTGAAATGGTTTATAATGTTCATTCTCGGGAATATGTTTTAGTAAAGTATAGAATGAATCAATTCCTCCTGTGAATGAGCTACCTACTCTTTTTGAATTAAATTTTGAAACTTTATATCCTTTTGGAATAATTTTAATTTTATGAAACTTTTTAGGTCTCCAAAAAGGGAAAGCTTCTGGTTTCCAAAAATTAAAATATCCTTGAAATTCTTTTAAATTATAAGCAAGCTTTGGAGAAATATTTCCTTCTACTTTAATATCTTCATTAAGACACATTGCAAACAGAGTATTTACAACAACAAAACCATTAAGGCTTCCTGAAATATACTTCTTGTATTTTTTGTCAAATTCAAACCATAATTCTTGTGAAAGATTATGTCTAGATTCAACTTCAATATAAGCAGAAACTTTTACTTTACTTCCTTTTTCTTCTATTTTTGGTTTATGAATTATCATTTTTTACAAATTTCACAAATCTCCGATATGTTTTTGATTTTTTCTTTAAATATGCAGAAGGTTTCCACATGGTTGCCCAGATTAACTTAAGTCCTAATTCTAAATCTTCAAAGATTTTGATTTTTCGTTTAATTTTGTTCTTAAATCTTATTACTTTACACCTAATTAAAGCATATTTAATATCAAATGCAATATCTTTTCTTCCTTTTGATATAACATATTCTAATATTTCTTTAAGAAAAGTATAACTGTGGGGATTTACGGGGAAATTTCTTATACTTTTTCTAGTTAATTTTACAGGGAATGTAGTATATTTATGAAGTTTTTTTTGTACTTTTAATGTTATCATTGTCCTAAGACACTTTTCACATCTACAGCAGTTTTTTAACCCAATATTTTTAATCCCACAAACTCTTAATCTTGAATATGTTTCAGGAATTTTTGAAATAAATTCTGTTTTTTCTGTTCTTCTTTTACTTGAACCGTGATGAATTATTTCCAAGGATTCTGTAGATAATAGATGGTCTGTCATAGGATGGTATCCTTCTTTTGCCAAGTTACTATAATGATATCCTGAGGGGATGTAAAATTTTGAAATTTTATTACTTAAAATTAATGCTGTACTAGCTAAAAAAACACCACAAGTATATATTCCAAAACAATTTCCTGGTATATGTTTACTAAAGTCTAACAAATTAGTTTTTGATTGTAAAATTCCTAAGTTTAGTTTTTTAATTAAGCTTTCATTAGATTTTAAAGCAACATTATAATTCTCTTCATATTTAAGACTTATTTCTAAACCATGTATAAATAGAGCATGTGTTATTTTATAATCTGGATCAGAATCATTTAAAAAAGAATATAAAGTATGAAATGAGTCAACACCTCCTGAAAAGCAACTTGCAATATATTTTCCTTTAGATTCATGTTTCTTTAAATTTTCACACTTTATTTTAATTCTTTTGAATTTTTCTGGCCACCATGTTGCCCATATCTCTTGACATTCTTCTAATCCTCTTCTTAGTTTTGGAGAAATTGTTCCTTTTATTTCTAAGTCTTCATTAATACTCATGGCAGTAGGTAATAATGCTACAAGAAAACCATCTGATCTATTAGAAATAAATTTTTCATGACTTTTTGGAAATTGATACCATAATTTTTTAAGATTCTGAAATTTGGGATTGTCAAATTCAATATCGGAATAAATGATTATATTGTCCTTATTTTTTTTAATTTTTGGTTTATAAATTATCAAATTAACTTTCCCCCTTAATACGTTTAAGTTGTTTTATTTATAAAATTGACTATTGTCTAATGGTCAATTAGGGACAAAAGTTTCTTTAAACTAATAAAACGATAGATTTATATACCATAAATACAATAATTGTATTAATTTACAAAATAAATAATTAATATATTTGAATATGGTAGACTTAAAAAGACGTGAAAATATAAAAAAAGGTTTTTTATATACTTGTATTGCATTTGGAAGTGTACTATTTATTAAAGAGGGTGGTATCACAAGAATAATCTCAGGTTTAGTTGGTGATTATTATGATAAAGAGATAGATGATCTTAGAAAAGCAGGAAAACGTCACGAAGCTGTTCGAAAGGTTAGAGAAAAGGAAGATACTTTATCAAGTATTCTTAAATAATTAGACAGAATACTTTTAAGAAATAAAACATTTTATTTTAAGATGATTAAACTCATATTGGAGGTTAAAAATGGCATTTGGAGCAACTGAATTAATAATTATTCTTTTGGCAATAATATTTCTCTTTGGTGGGAAAAAATTTCTTGACTGGGTTAGTAAAATAAAAGAAGCAAAAAAAGAGCTTTCTAAGCCTGTTAAATCAAAGAAATCCACTAAAAAAACAAAAAAGAAAGAATAATCTTTTTATTTTTTAGATATTTTTTTTAATATTATTCCAAATTTACCGAGAAGTTTATCTAATTTCACAATTGGGGAATATATTTTCATTTTAAATATTAATTTTCTTGAATAATTTTGGATTTGTTTTTTTGTCCAGATCTTATTTAATTTGATAGGTTTTTTAATATCAATTAATTCTGCTTTTCTTAAATTAGATTTCCATTCCCTATAATATGGATTATTCTTATTCCATGGTTTTCTTTCACCAATAAAATGTAAGATTCCTTTTACTTTGTTATTAAATAAAAAACATCCTGTTGCTTTGTATACATATAAGTTATACATTGTTGGAAGAGATGTCCATTTTTTGTAGAAAAATAAGTTTAAAATTCCTTGCTCACCAACCTTTGAAATATTTTTATATTTCTCAAATAATCTAATTATCTTTTCAAAAGTATCTTTTTTTATAATTTCAGTATTAAATGAAAAAACTCCAGAATTAAAACTAGTTGTATTTAAATTATAATCTCTAATTTTTGAACCTTTTTTTGCAAATTGAGAATCTAATTTACTTGGTGAGTCAATTGCAGCACCAAAGCCTTTGATTTTCTTCAAATTGCTTAAAGGCATTTTAACTATTATGTCTGCATCTAAAAAAACAATATTTTTCCATTTTTTAAATTCTTCATTAAACAAATAAAATTTATTTGAAACCACTCCCGACATAAAACCAAATTTTCCTTTAATTAAAGGTTTGCACTTTTTAATTAATATTCCTTTATCTCTAAACCATTTTAATTTAATTTCAGGAATTTCATGAGATAAAAGCATATAATCTCCATCCCATCCTCCATTAAAGTATGCACTAGAAAAAAGTTGTTTGGCTTGTTTAATAAATTTTTCATCTGCTAATGTAACTAATAGATTTTTATGTTTCATATTTCTTACCTTTTATTAGTTTAATTAATTTAGTATATGTTTTAGATTTTTTCTTTAATTTTGCGGATATTTCATATAAGAATTCTAAAGGTTTTGTTAAAATTTTTCTTCTAAGAATTACTCTATCAATCATTTTTACAATATCTTCCCTATTTGTTTTTTTCGCATAATTTTTTATTTCATTTGCAAAATTAATTTGATAATCGGCAAACAAAATCCAGTGTTTAAGTTTTTTTCTTGTCAATTTTTTTGGAAATGTTTTATATTTAGATAATTTTCCACCAAGATAAAGTGTAATCATGGTTCTGAAACATTTCTCACATTTACAACAATTATTAATTCCAAAACCTTTCGTACATACTTTAAGGAGATTATAAGTTTCAGGCCATTTAGAAACAATAAAAGTTTTATCTAGTCTTCTTATATCTCCTCCATCGTGAATTATTGTAGTTTTTTCTGTAGAAAGCATAGGGTCTACAATAGGATTAGAGCCCCATATTGCATTACTAAGGTAATCAAGTGTTGAAGAAATATAATGTCTTGATACAAGTTTTCCCAATAATAAAGGTATACTTGAAAGAACAACACCATCTAAAAAATAATGTGGTATTTTTTCATAATAGAAATCTGCATAATTTGTTTTAACAGACACTAATTTGATATTTAATTTTTTCATAAGATTTTCATACTCTTTTTCTAAAATTTTGAAAGATTCATTCTTTTCATCATTAATAGGGTCAGCAAAACCATTAATCAAAAGACAATGAGTGATTTGAGAATAAGGATTTTTTTCGTTTTGGGGCAAATGTTTCCATAAGGTATAGAAAGAATCAATTCCTCCTGAAAAAGTACTCATTACTCCTTTTGGTTCAGTTCTTTGAATATCATAGCCTTCAGAGATTATCCTTATTTTTTTGAACTTTTCTGGATTCCAAAAATTAAAAAAGTTTTGAACTTCTTTTAATCCATAATCTAATTTAGGAGAAATTTTTCCTTTTAATTTAATATCTTCATTTAGATACATTGCAAATAATACCATTGAAGAAACAAAACCATTTAGACTTTCTGAAAGATACTGTTCATATTCTTTATCAAACTCATACCATAAATAATTAGAAAGATCTTTTCTTTTTTCAACTTCAATATAAGATGATACCTTTACTTTATTTCCTTTTTTTTCTATTTTTGGTTCGTGGATAATCATTTTTCATATTCTTTTAAAACCCTATTATACAGCTTTAAATCATCTTCATACATCTCTAATATTCTTTTCTCAATATTTGGGTTAGATTTTATAAAATCTAAAATTAATTTTTTA
>JAHWHN010000180.1 GCA_019323235.1 Candidatus Woesearchaeota archaeon
AATTCTTTTTTTGTAAGAATCAAGTCTATCTTTTATCTCTTCAGATGCTTTTTTCTTATTAAAATTATAAAATTCATCAACCTTATTCATCTCATTTTGAGTATCAATTGTAAAAATTTTTGTTTCACCAATAGATTTTGTGATTTTTTTATTTACATCAGATAATTTATTCGCAAAATCTTCAAACTTAGTTCCTTTTAATGTAAATCCAAATTTGCTTAATGGAGAACTAGCATATTTAATACTATCTCCAAAATCTTTAAATCCTCCAGAAACCTTACTTATATTTAAAGTAGCTAATCCTGTTCCAACATTTAAAACTCCTTTTCTGAACTTAGAATAACTTTTTGTCACATTATTTACCACATCACCTAAACCTTTAAATTCTGTTTTTGCGTTTTTTAACCTTTCAATTAGTGGGGCACTCTCAGTTTTTTTCTTAGATTTTTCATACATTTGTTGAATTTTATCTTGATTTTGTCTAATCACATCAACAGAATACATTTGTTTATCACGCATTATAACTTTAGAAAACCATCCTGGTTCTCTCGTTCTTGAATCTATAAATTTTTTTAATTCTGTATCAGCCCTTTTCTTTATATCATAGTTAATATCAGATAATTCACTTTGTAATTTTTTACGTTCATTATTTAAAATTTCTTGTTGTTTTTGCATCATTGCTTTTTGTGTCACACTTAAATCTTTACCAACAACATTCATTAATGATGTTCTTAAATATTCTGATTCATTTTTATTCATTTGAATAAGACGATTTAATTGCTCAACACGAGTAACTCTTGAAGATTCAAATCTCTTAGTATTAGTTTCTATCTCTTTTGCTTCAGCTTCAAAATACGCAACTTGTTCTCCAATCTTCTTTATTTCTTTTTCATATCCAGCCCTACCTTCAGCTTTTGATAATGCACTTGTAATATTTGTAAAATAGTCATTTTGATTTGCTTGAACATTTAATATATTTTTTTGTATATGCTCATTCATGCTAGTAACATTTTCATTTAATATATTAGACACATCTTTAGTAACCTTTGCATTATCACTAGGTAAACTTCTTACTAATTTATTACTTTCATTTTGAAATTCTCGTTGAAGTTCATAAAATTTATTAGTATTAGCCTTTAATTCATTAACATATTCTTTATTTAATTTTTCATCAGGTTTTTTGCTTTTTATATGTTTTTCCTGTAAATCAATATTATCAGCAATATTTTTTCTAATTTTTTCTAAATTATCTAAACTTTCTTTTACATTTTTTTCTTCAGCTATACCTACATTTCTTATATTTTCTGTCAATACAGAATAATATTTATTTGTTCCTATATCCATTCTTGTATGCATTTCTTTCATAGTAGAATATTCGGATTCAGAAAGTTTAATATTTTCTAATCCAGTTTTTTTATCAATTCCTTCTATTTCTAATTTTTTATTTTTTAATTCGTCAATTTTAAAATTAAATTCATCTATTCGTTTCTTTAAAATATCCAATCTTTTTAACTCTTCTTTACTGCCAAGTAGTTGATCTTGTTTAGCATATCCCTTTCCACCTTTTATAAACGATGAAATTCCACCAGCAATCCCACCTCTTACATCTCCTTTAGCATAAGCTTGTTGTTCTTTCAGTGCAGATGATTTTATTCTATTCTCTTCTTTTATTTTTCTTATTCTTGTAGCAAATCTTTTTTCTTCTGTAGAATTAATAGTTTTAGCCATTTTTCTTTCTAACTTTTCTATCTCCATTTTATTAAATCTAATAGCAGTTCTTAATTCTCTAGCACGTTCACCAGCCTCTTTTATTTGAGATTTATTTAATCCACTTGTCTTTATTCCAGAAAAACCTTTATTAACTCCACTAGAAATTCCAGTACTTATATGATCTGATAATGTTTTTGGCGAACCAAATAAATTTGTAATCCAATTACTTGTGTGAATTTTAGAATTTTTAATTCCAGACTTAACTCCTTTTTCAATACAGCCACTAACTCCTTTTCCACTACAACTTCTTGTTCTTTTTTCAAAAATTGAATTTGCATTTGTAGTTGCTTTGATAATATTTTTTTCTAAAGTTCGTTGATCAATTCCAAATGCTAGTAATATAGGATTCTTCTTTATCAAAGATGAAGCTTGTACTTTTGCTTGAACAATTCTTTTCATTGCAAATATAAACTTCATCACAAAAAAAGCTAAAGCAACTAAAGCAACTACAAAAATAGTTTGAAAAACTGGAGAAAACTGTTGAATACTTTCAATGAAACCCATTATTTCATCGTGATATGTAGCTATTGCACCTAAAAATGTACCTATTCCAGCAGAAATAGCTGCACTTATACTAAATACAATTGTCTGTAACAATATTGTTGCAGCAATTGCTGCACCTAAAACAATAACTATTGAACGAAAAACCAAACTTTCATTCCATAATTCATGTATTGTTGATATTAAACTTTGAATTTCTTTTCTAAATGCAACAATAACTCTAAATAATCCAATGTATATTGGCAATACAGTTGATATTGTTGCGGCTATAATTACATTTATAATTTCAAATCCTAGAGATTTAAATAATTTTTGCCCACTTTCACCAATAGCATCCCATACTCCAGTAATCATTTCTTTTAGATCAATAAAATCTGATGTGATTTTTGCTACCATTCCACCAAATCCTAATGCAATAATTACTGGAAAATCTTGAACCAATAAAAAATAAGCTGATAGTCCTAAAAACAAACTTATCAAATTTTCTACAATTTCAATTGTATTGTTAAATATTTTATTTCCATGTTCATTTTCAGAAATAAATTTCCCATAACTTTTAGACAATAAATCAAAATTAAAAATCTTCAATTTATTCATATTTATAATATCATTTGTTAAGTCTTCAAATGTATACTGAATATTTTTTAAATCTTGATAAATCAAACTTACTGATTTTATAAAAACTGAAGATTTTCCCCATTCAATCATTTGTTCTGTAAATGAGCTTGACAATGCAACTAATAAACTTAGAATTGCAGTTGCAGGAAACAATCCTAATATAGCAGATGTTATTAATAATAAGTTTCTAAGATTCGCAGGATTAGTAATAGTTTCAAAAAATATAAAAATAGCAGCATCAGATAAATTTTCATTCAATAAAGCAAGTGATTCTGAAAATAACATTGTTTCATCTTTTAATAAATTAAATGCAATTCTTAATACCTTAAATGATTCAATTAGTAAAAAAATAAGTGGCAATGAAATACCGTAATTTTTTGTAATCGCAAGACTAAATGTTGATAATGATGTAATTATAGAATATATATGCATCAAAAAAGTTTGGAATAATTTAAAAATTGTTGGAAAAACTTTTATAAAAAAGCTCATAAATAAAGGGAATACTTTAATTCCTTTATTTATAACATCAAATAGCACTTGCATTGGATTTGCTTTCGCAAACATTAATAAATATGTTTGAATTGATCTTGCTAAATATTG
>JAHWHN010000022.1 GCA_019323235.1 Candidatus Woesearchaeota archaeon
AAACTTAGATAACTTAGAAAATTATAAAAACATGAACAATAGGAATTTTTACAAACTTATAGATTTAAATAAGTTAGACTTCACTAAAGATTATGCTAATCTTGTAAAAAAAGAAATTGAAAAAAAAGGTAATCTTGAAAAGTTGTTTAATGACTATAAAGATTTAATAGAACAAAAAGATGTTAAATTACAAGATTTAGCTTATAATTTAGTCAAAGATTATAACTTAAATAAATTAACTTCACAAGAATTATACAAACAAATTCAAGGATTAGATAAAAAATCTGATTTTGAAGAGTTTATTGAAGAATATGTAAAATCAAAAGATGAAAATTTATTCAATAAAGGTCTTAAAAAATTGTATGTCAAAGATTCAAAATCAAAAAGTAAGTTATATCCTGAATTAGATAGTTCATTAGGTTTGTATAAATATGGAAAAACAAATCTTGAAGACCTAGCAAAAGATTATTTGGATAATGAAGATGCAAATGGTAACTACAAATTTGGTAATGATTCTGATAAAGACAAGATGTTATGTCCATCATGTTTAAGAATGGTGGCAAAGCTAATGCCAAGTGGTGTATGTAAAGATTGTGATGATCCAGGGTGCGGTGGTAATAATAATAATGATGATTATAATAATCGTCCTCCTGGTGGTGGAGCAGGAATGATGTTACTTAACTAATTTTTTTATTTATTTTATTCTAATTCTAACAAAATATTTATAAAATAATGAATAATTTCTATATTTATGATAGACATTAAACTAATTAGAGAAAATCCAGATTTAGTAAGAGAGAATATAAAAAACAAATTTCAAGATGAAAAATTGAAATTAGTAGATGAAATTCTAGAACTTGATGAAAGAAATAGAGTATTAATGTCTGATTCTCAAAAATTAAGAGCTGATAGAAATAAATTAAGTGCTAAAGTAAATGAAGCTAAAAAAGCAGGAAGAGATGCTTCAAAGTTCTTGGAAGAAGTAAAAGCAATTCCATTAAAAATTAAAGATATTGAAGATGAACAAATTGTTATCAAAGAAAAAATTGATGAAATTTTAAGAAGAATTCCAAATATCATTCATTCATCTGTACCAATTGGTAAAAATGACAAAGAAAATGTTGAAATTGAAAGAATTGGAGAACCAAAAGAATTTAATTTTGATGTAAGAAGTCATGCTGAATTAGCAGAAGAATTAGGAATTGCGGATTTCGAAACATCTGCAAAAGTTTCAGGGAATGGATTCTATTATTTAAAGGGAGATTTAGCATTATTAAATATGGCTTTAATTAACTTTGCAAGAGACTATATGGTTAAACAAGGTTATGAATATACTGAACCTCCATTAATGATTAGAGAAGAAGTATTAAATGGAGTTTATTCAGCTGCAGAAATTGAAGCTATGTCTTATAAAATTCAAGATGAGGATTTATTCTTAATTGCAACATCAGAACATCCTTTAATTGGTATGTTCATAAATAGAACAATTAGAAAAGAAGATCTTCCAATTAAAATAACAGGTTATTCTGTTTGTTTTAGAAGAGAAATTGGTAGTCATGGTATTGATGAAAAAGGATTATATAGAACTCACCAATTTAACAAACAAGAAATGATTGTAATTTGTGAACCTGAAGACTCATATAAATTCTATGATGAAATGTTAAATCATTCAAAAGAAATTTTCAAACAATTAGAAATCCCAACAAGAGTACTAGAATGTTGTTCTGGAGATTTGGGAGATTTAAAGGCTAAGTCTGCTGATTTAGAAGCTTGGAGTCCAAGAAGAGATGAATACTTTGAAATAGTATCATGTACAAATATGGAAGAAGCTCAAGCTAGAAGATTAGGAATCAAAATTACTGATGGCAAAGAAAAATATTACGCTCATACTCTTAACAATACTGTTATTGCGACATCAAGAGCAATGGTAGCAATTCTAGAAAATAATCAAAATGAAGATGGTTCTGTAAACATACCTAAGGCATTAATTCCTTACATGATGGGTAAAGAAAAAATCGAACCTAAGAATTAGTCTAAAAGCATAAGATTAATATACTACTAATGTCTAAAATCCATTAGAGTAACATGAATATACACTGGATAGTATACTTAATTATTGGGATATTAGTAACGTCAGTATCGACATTTATAGAAAAGTTTGTATTTTTTATAGTTGTTGGAGTAATCTTTATTTTCATTGGAGTTGTTAAATTTATTCTTAGAGAAAATAATGATGCAACTAAAAGAATAAAACAAGATTTAGATCATACAATTAAAGAAATAAGACAAAACGATTCTAAAAATCCTGAAGATTATATCAAATGTAAACATTGTAAAGCTTATAACTATCCTCACGCAGAAATGTGTCATTATTGTGGCAGGAGAGTAAAGTAAAATGATGTTTTATATCATATCAGCAATCATATTATTATTACTTTCAGCTTTTTTCTCTGGTTCAGAAACAGCTATTGTATCTTTAACAAAAATACAATTAGAAGACATTAAGAAAAATAAAAAACCAGGTTATAAGTCATTGGTTGAATTAAAAGAACATCCTAAGAAAACATTAATTACAATTTTAATTGGAAATAACTTAGTAAACATTTGGTTATCTTCTTTGGCAACAATGATTGCAATAGACTTATTCCAATCAAATACTATTGGAATTGTAGTTGGATTAATCACACTTTTAATTTTAATATTTGGAGAAATTATTCCAAAGAATATGTGTTTTGTATATAATGAAAGAGTTTCATTATTTGTGGCAAGATATCTTGTTTTACTACAATATATTTTATTGCCAGTAATTAAGTTTTTACAAATTGTTAATCATATTGTATTTAAAATATTTAGAATATCTGAACCAGATGAAATAATTACTGAGGAAGAAATTAGAACTGCAGCTTCTCTAGGTACTAAACATGGAACAATTGATAAACATTCTGCAAAAATAATTCATGAAGTAATTGATTTTAACAACACAAAAGTTGAAGAAATAATGACTCCTGCTTCTGAAATTTTTTCTTTAAATGGAAATTTAAGTTTAATGGATGTAATGAATGAAATTGTTGAAAATGGTTATTCTAGAATCCCAATTTATGAAAGAAAAATTACAAACTGTATAGGAATTTTACATGTTTCTGAAATGTTAAAATATGTAGCTGAAAATAAACCAAAGATTAAATTAAAAGATTTAAAATTAAATCCAATCTTTTATGTTCCAGAAACTAAGAAAATTGGTGAATTATTAAAAAGCTTCCAAGAAAAAAGAACTCATTTAGCATTTGTAGTAGATGAGTATGGAAATATTGAAGGAATTGTAACATTAGAAGATGTTTTAGAAGAATTAGTTGGAGATATTTTTGATGAAAGTGACATTGATGAAAACTTCATTGAGAAAGTAAGTTCAAAAGAATACATTGTAAATAGTATGATTACTCTTGATTTACTAAAAAAGAAATTAAGAATTAATTTAAAAAGTGAAGAATCTAATACTCTTAATGGATATATTCTTGAAAAGTTCGGAGAAGTACCTAGAACAGATAAGAAATTCAAAATTGGGAAAAAAGAATTTACAATTTTATCAAGAGCAAAAACAAGAGTCAAAAAAGTTAGAATTAAACTATAATTTTAATTCTCGCTAGGGTATGTTTCTAATTCCTTTTTAAGATCTTCATAATTATATTTGATTATTGTTCTTCCAATCTTAAAGACGTAAGTTGATTGTAAATTATTTAATTTATATTCTAAGTTTAAGAATTCAGCATCATTCATTCTACAAAATGTTTTAATAAAAGGTTCAGATTTTTCTAGAATCTGTGTTAATTCTTTTGCCCAACATCTTCTCTGTTCTGGGTCAGTAATACCTTTTATTTTAACTTTACTCAAGTATTCTAAGTTCATTTAATAAAAAAACTAGAATTTATTTAAAAAGATTTTTGAAACTTATTTTAAATGTATTTCAACAATATCTTTATCATGAACTTCTTTATCAATACCTAGTGCTTGACCCGGAAATTTAGATGATCCCCAGACTTTAGCAGTCTTAAATCTAGATTCAAAACCTCTATGTATTTTTCTACAAATATCTCTTATTAAGCAAGGTCTTCTTAGAATAAGTGGTTCTTTTAGATCAGCTTCTTTACCGGCTTCTTTCATATAAATTCTAACCAATCCTAACCTCTCAAATATTAAATCTTTAAGTTCCTGCATATTAATTTTATTTTGAGAAGAAATTAAAACATCTGCTTTCAGTTTTTTCTTCAATTCTTCTGCTTTTTTTTCATCAATATCCATTTTATTAATAGCAGTTATGCCTTTAATATAAACTCTATTTCCTGTAACAACATCAATTAATTGGTCATCAGTAATATCTTCCCTAACAATAATTTCACAATTCATAATGCCCATTTGTCTAAGCATATCTTTAATTATTTCGTGATTTAAATGAGTTAATTTACAAGTAGTTGATAAATCAATACCACCCATTCCTGTTTTCTTTAATTTAACATCTGGAGGTACTTGGTTTAATCTAATTCCAACATCATAAACTTCCTTCATAATCTTTTCATATTGTTCAGGTTTATTCATATCAATCACAATTAAAATTAAATCTGCAACTCTAATTGCAGCTAGAACTTCCTTACCTCTTCCTGAACCATCTGCAGCACCAGAAACAATACCTGGAACATCAAAGATTTGAATCTTTGCTCCATCATAATTTAATAAACCAGGAATCACATCTAAAGTGGTAAACTCATAAGCCCCAACTTTTGATTCTGCATTAGTCATAGCATTTAATAATGTACTCTTTCCAACAGAAGGAAATCCTAACAAAGCAACAGTTCCATCACCAGTCTTTTTAATAGTATAACCTGTTGTAGTTCCACCTTTTTTAGTAGCAGCTTTTGTCTTTAATTCAGCAATCTTTGCCTTAAGCATACCAATATGGTGTTGAGTCTTTTTATTGTATTTTGTTTTAGATATTTCTGCTTCTAATTCAGAAATTCTACCAGAATAATCATTCTTCTTAGTTTCATACAATATTGTTGCCATAGTCTTTAGGTTAAATAAATCTTTTATAAAATTTATTATATTTTTAGATTACCAAGCCAAGTATCCATGGGCTTTTTTATAAACTTTATATAGAAGCCAAGCTGTTCCCGCAATAGCTTTTCCATCAGGCTTTTTATTTTCTTCTTCCTTTTTATTAGATAAAATGTCTAATCCTTTAAGTGGTTCTAGAAGAACACCAAATGATTTTGCTAATTCTATAAATGGTTCAAGTATTGAACCTTGAGCGACGTGATCTACTTTGTCTTTTTTCTTAACTAAAACAATCTTCCCATTTTTAACTTCGTATTTCTTATCAAATTCCTCTTCTTTCTTCTTTTTTTCTTCATCAGCTTCATTAAGATATTCTAAGATTGTGTCTTTTATTGCAGCCATACCTTCTCCCATACCCTCATGAATTTCTCCTAACAACTCTAAGTCTTCTTCTTCTTTCATTTGCTTATACATTTGAATGTCTTTTTCATCCCAAGCATAAGATTTAATGTTTACTTCTAATCTTCCCATGTGACTTATTTTATTTTGTTGGTATCTTGCATCCCATGATGTTTGAGGAATTGTTTGATAGTTAAAGTTAACAAGTATGGCACCATTTCCTTTTGAATGAGCAATATACTCTATTTCAATAACACTATTGTCAAAAGCAGAAACAATATCTACGGAATCATTAATCCCTTGATTATCTGTTAGTTTTTTAATATTTTTTAAATAAGGTTTAACCCAATCCATATATAATCTAACATTATTATAATGTTGTCTTAAATAACTCTTGTATAGTTTTTGATAAGTTTTTAATTGTTCATAAGATTTAAACTTCCATCTATAATATTGAGATAATTTTCTTTGTAAAACATCTTTAAATGACCTATTACCAAAATTTAATTTATCAACAACATCTGGAATTTTACTTAGTACTTCTTCTTCAGTTTCGCCTCTAATTAAAGTTCTAAAAAATAAATCTGGAAGTGTTGAAAATCCAACTTCAGCAGCCATTCCGAATACAGATGAAGGAGATTTAGCACCACCTTCTACTAAATCAACATATTGTCCTTTAAGAACTTGTTCACCATCCATTGCTCTCTTAAATTCCTTATCAAAAGAACTTTCATAATATCCCATTTTTTCTTTTAATTTATTTAAGTCCCCAATCAATTGAAACATTGATTTAGTCATATCAGAAATTAATCTTAAGTATTGAGAAGCTTTTTCTTGTTGAATACTTAATCTTTGAGATGAAGCTCCGAAACTAGAAGACATAACTGAAGAGGAGAAAATATCTGTTATTTTTGTAAAATTATCTTTACTAATATTACCAATTCCAACATTTAATTCTTGAATTGACCAGAAATAGTTTTTTTCTAAACTAACAGAATCACTTTGAATAACAATTCTATGGGAAGTTTCAGATTTTGGATAACCTGTTGGTTGAGGACCTTTAGTTTCATTTAAGATTCTTTTTTCTTCATCGACCCAACTAGAAATGGTTTTACTATCTAGCTTTTTAAGGATTTCTTTTCTATCTTTAACTGTCATATGACCGATAGCCTTATCTCCTTCTTTATTCAAAAATCCGTATGTTGCTAGTAATTTATGACTGACCATATTTTTTATTTAATCATTAAAGTATTTCCGATTAGTTTTCCTTTTTTTGGAAGTACGCTATTTAAGTTCTCTGCTACTTCCTTTCTATCCTTATCAGAGATAAAAGACTTTAAAAATTTAACTTTTACGTCCTTTTTAGCTCTTATGTGCTTACTTATTTCTTGTACTATTTCTGGAGTAACTCCATTCTTTCCTATTTGTATATTAACGGTTTCTTGTGGCATGTTTACCTCTTTCATTTAATTCATCTATATGATCTATTTTTGTCTTTAATATGTTTTTATGTTTAAAATTAGTCTCTTCAATTAAATTTGACACATGATGTCCTCCAATCATTCTTGGAACAATAACATAATCTGCACCTTTTTCATATAATTCTAAAGCTCCTTTAATATTCTCGGAAGTTAAAAAACATAATCCTTTATCATTAATTTCTTTATATTTTCTCATAATAAGTAGGCTAGTATCAACTTCTGGAATTGTGGATACTATTAATTTACAATTTTTTAATTTTAACCTATTAATTAACTCTGAATCACCAATATCTCCATAAATACAATGAATTCCTTCTTGCATTAACTTCTTAATTACTTCCGGATTAAAATCAAC
>JAHWHN010000181.1 GCA_019323235.1 Candidatus Woesearchaeota archaeon
AGAAAGGCTGTTTATGAATAAAATAAAATTTGATTATGAATATGTTAAAAATTTTGTAAATGAATATAATTGTGTTTTATTGTCTTCGGAATATAATCCTAAAGATAAATTAAAAATACAATGTTCTTGTGGAGAAATTTTTTATACAAAATTTTCTAATTTTAAACATGGAAGTCAAAAACAATGTGTTAATTGTGGTAAAAATAAAAATATTAATAATAGAAAAAGAGATATTGAGGAAATTCATTTAGAATTAAAAAATAATAATTGTGAATTAATTGGTGAATATATAAATTCAAGTAAAAGAGTAAAAATAAAATGTAGTTGTGGAGAAATATTTAGTACAACATTATCAAATCTTAGACAAAAAAATTATAAATGTAATATTTGTAATCTTGGAAGATTAGATTGTAAAAATTTAAAAGAAGATGTAATAAAATATATTGAACAGAACAACTGTAAATTGCTTAGTGATTATGAAAATAATAGAAGTAAATTAAAGTTACAATGTGAATGTGGTAAAATTTTTTATACTTCATTTAAAACATTTTGTGGTGGTGGAAATGTAGTTCCTAAAACAAGATGTAATATATGTACTAAAAGAATGTCATATGCTGAAAAAATAGTAAATGATTTTTTATTAAAAAAAGATATAAATTTTTGTTCAGAATATTCTTTTTCAGATTTAAAAAGTGAAAAAGGAGGTAGACTTAGATTTGATTATGCTATTTTTAAAGATAAAATTTTAGATTTATTAATAGAACTTGATGGAGAATATCATTATAAACCAATTTTAGGACAATTAAATTTAGAAATTCAACAAAAAAATGATTTTTTAAAAGATGAATATTGCAGAAAAGAAAATATAAAACTTATAAGGATTCCTTATTGGGAATTTAAAAATATTGAAAATATTTTAAACACAATTTTATAAATATGATAATCCTATGCCAAGCCTTGAAAAAGGAAGGTTAAACGACTATCCCGTAAAGGGAGTAGATTATAGGTGAAATTCCTATTTTCGAAGTGCCAAACATCCTATAACAGAGGATGAAGATATAGTCTAGTCCCACTCAAAAGAGTGTTAAAGTGCTGTGAAAACAGGGGTATAAACGAGGAAATGTTGATAATCAGTTAGTAGATATAAATAGATTAATGAACACAAGAACATTGGTGAAATCAGAGTTGAAAGGTGATGGTAAATCTGAATATATATTGGGCGTGGATGTGGCTCGTAGCGAAGACACAAGTAACAATCAAACAAGTGTTGCAGTCATTAAAATCAAGAGGGCAAAAGGTGGAAGAATAACACAACTTCCATTGGTTAATATTATAAATATATCTAATGCTTTAAATTTTAATGCACAAGCAGTAGAAGTAAAAAGAATAAAAAAATTATATAATGCAAAAGTAGTTATAGTTGATACAAATGGTTTGGGTGCAGGATTGTTAGATAAATTACTAGAAGATACAACAGATCCTTTAACAGGAGAAAGTTTAGGTTGTTGGGGAACTGTTAACACAGATCAAGTGCCTGAAATGGATGAGTATGAAGAAGTTGTTTATGATTTAAAACCACAATCTGCAAACAGTGAAGTTATTATATCATTTATAGACATGGTTGAAAGTGGTAAATTACAATTATTAGAAAAAAGACAATTTAATGATATTGATATGATGGATAAAGATGCTCATTTACAGAGATTACCTTTTATAAATACAGATTTTTTAATAGAAGAAATTGCTAATTTAAAATTAAAACAATTACCTAGTGGTAAGTATACAGTTGAAAGACTGATAAAAAAATATAATAAAGATAGATATTCTGCATTGGCATATGCTTTATGGTATATAAAGGTATTTGAAGATGTAGCTTATCAAGAAAATGAAGATGATATATTTGATTATTTGTTTATGTGATAAATATTTTATTTTTTAATATATCAACAAAATTGGAAAGAAGGTGATATTTTTGCCAAGAAAAACAAGTAGTAAAAAACAACAAGAAGAATTAATGAAAAATACTATTGCAAATTCTGTATTAGATGAAAAAGATATGAATTACGTTAATGCTTTTGCTAAAGAAATGTTAAATATGTTTAACAATCCTTTGATGTATCACCCTATTTTGCAAAGTGAAATATTAAAAGATATAAATATGAATCCTGCATATAGAGATTATGAAACAGTTGAAACTTTACTTCGTGATCCAAAGCATAATGAAAAAGCTTTAAGACAACTATCTCAATATTTGTCTAATACAATAGCACCTATCAAAAGACTAATAGATTATTATTCAAAAATATTAACATGGGATTATGTTCTAATTCCACAAGTGGAAGAAAAAGAATTAAGGACTTCTGCTTATAAAAAGGCTGAAAATAAAGTATATGATTTCTTAGAATCTTTCAATATAAAGAAAATGTTTACAGAAATGATGCAAGGTTCAATATTGGAAGATACAAAGTTTTATTATTTAAGAGAAAGTGAATATGGAAACACTTTTCAAGAATTACCAAGTGATTATTGTATAATTACTGCAAAGAATGAAATTTCATATGAAGTAGCTTTTAACATGACTTATTTTTTTAGACCAGGAACTAGATTAGATTTATATCCACCAGAATTTACAGATTATTATTTAGACATGATGAATTATGATCAAAAAAAAGGTGGAATAAGAACATCAGATGTTATTGTTGAGATGAAAGAAGGAAAATGGTGTTATTGGAGACAACTAGATCCTAAGAAATGTTTTACTTTTAAGTTTAATAATATAATTTCAGGATTAACTCCACCTTTGTTGGGGTTATTTTTAGATGCAGTAAATATTGAACAATTCAGAAATTTACAAAAAACAAAAACAGCATTAGATGCTTATAAGTTGTTAATAGGAACTATACCTAGAAATAAAGAAAATAAATCAGGATCTAAAGCAGATGATTTTGCTTATTCAGCGGCAACTGTTGCAAAATTTGCAGCGTTATTAAAGGGAGCAATGCCACAAGGAGTTGATTTTAAAGTTACTCCATTTGAGAAAGTTGAATCTTTTAATTTTGAAAATTCTGATACAAAGCACAATGTTGTTAGTACAGCATTAAAGAGTTTTTTAAATAATTCAGGAAGTTCACAAGTTTTAAGTATTAATGATAAACCAAATGCTTCAAGTTCAAAATCTAATCAATTAATTGATGAAAGTTTTGTAGTACATATGTATAGTCAAGCAGAAGGTATAATTAATTTAATTTTAAAAAACATTTCTCCAAAATATAGAATGAGTA
>JAHWHN010000023.1 GCA_019323235.1 Candidatus Woesearchaeota archaeon
AAAGTTGTAAGGAATGAAAGACCAGAATTTTTTGAAGAATTATTACAAAAAATAAAAGATTTCAAACCAGATTTAATAGCATTTAGTATAGTATATTCAAGTCAAGCATTTTATGCGTTATCATTATTAAAAGAATTAAAAGATTACAAAACAATTGTTGGAGGACCAGCAGTTAATGAAAAATTAATCAATGTTTCAACACAATTTTTGAAAGATGAAAGAGAATTATTAGATTATGTTGGAAATTATAAATCTGATGTTATTGAATATCCTCCTGTTGATTTCAGTTGTTATGACCTAAAAAAATATTTTACTCCAGAACCACTAATTCCATTAAAAACATCAAATACTTGTTATTATAAAAAATGTGCTTACTGCTCTCATTTTTGTGATGTGCCTTATGAAGAATATGATTTAAATTTAATAGAAGCTACTGTTAAGAGATCTAAAGCAAAACATTTTTTCCTGATGGATGAAATGATTCCAGTTCCAAGATTATTAAAGTTAGCTGAAATGTTTAAACGTCTGAATGTATATTGGACTTGTCAATTGAAACCAATTCCTTTAATGACTTTTGATGTATTAAAAACCTTAAGAGAATCAGGAATGACTCAAATATTATGGGGAGTGGAGTCTGCAAGTGATAGAGTCTTAAAACTAATGTGTAAAGGAACACAAAAATCAAACATTGAAGAAGTATTAAAAAATTCTCATAATGCAGGAATTAAGAATATTGTTTACATAATATTTGGATTTCCAACAGAAACAAAAGAAGAATTATTAGAAACAATAAATTTCATGGTTAAAAATTCTGAATACATTGATTTAGTATCAACATCAATTTTTGGTTTACAAGCAGGAACTCCTATCTACAAAAATCCTGAAAAATTTTCTATAACAAAAATACATGAAGAAGAAAGAACTGTTTTAGACCCAAAAATAACTTATGAAATTTCTCAAGGCTTAACGCAAGAAGAAGCAACTAAAATACGTCAAGGTTATAAATCAACATTAGAAAAAATAAACAAATATCCCAAAACAATGAATTTCTTCAGAGAACATATGTTTTATTTAGTAAGTAAATAACTTATCTTTATAAAAAACACCAAGTTCTTTATTTTAATGAAATTATTAGATGTAGATATTGTTAAAACTCCTCTTTGTAGATATTTAGTATTGGATCACGTTTATGATGATATTTCTAAAATTGATGATTGGGCTTTAAGGTTTTATCCTGGTGGCAAGATGGCTTTTAATTTAGACCCAATTTTTCAACATAATAATGATTATGCTTATTTAAGAGTCCTTCCTGAACTTCTTGAAAAACATTCTAATACTCACTTTGAAGATTTAAGAGGTAATAGTCTAGATGGGACAATCCCAGAAGGTAATTTGGAATATTTAGTCTCTGATGATATGATTAATATATTTATTAAAAGAAGGGAAGAAAAAATCAAGAATGCACCCTCTAATGTAAAGTATAGTGAAATGTCAGATGAAGAATTATTTAAAGGAATTAGATCATCTATAACAGCTTCAGTAATTGAAGAATTAGTTTTTAGGTCTTCACAAAATTCTTTGATTTACAAATCAGATGTTGGGCCTGTGGGAATTGATATTTCTGAAGAACATAATTTATTAGTAATCAGAGATATAAACACATTTACTTATCATGGCACAGCTACGGGAAACATTCACATTCACAAATTTTTTTATTCAGAACATGTTAAAAATATAAATGAAGTTCCTTTTGAAACTGAAACTTATCAAATTTCTGAACCTTTTAAGACAGAAATAACTACAATTAATTCTGGACTTGCAAGAGCAATGGCTGAAGAAAAGAACATACCGGTTTTCAATTTAAATGGAAGAGAAATAATGTTAAGTAATGAACTTGAAAATAAAATTCCTAATTTTCTTAAAAAATTATTAAAATAAATTATATTTTAGAATATAATAAAAAAAATAAAAAAAAAGAGCTAATAGCTCAACTATTTACCTTTTGGCATATAGTTTTTATAGATTTCTTCTGGAATTCCAGCTTCTACGAATGCTTTCTTAGCTACGCTAGCAGATTTCTTCTCGAATTTATTACCAATTTCTTTTGCAAGAATTTCGTATTCTTTTCTTCTCTTTTCAATCTTAGCTTTTAATGCAGCTTTTTCAGCTTCTAGAGCTTTTAATTCTTCTTCAGTTAATTCAGTTTTACCTGATGCGATTTTTTCATCAAATTCACCAGCATTAACTCTTTTGATAGCTTCCTTAGCTTCAACTCCTTCAACCATAACACCCATTGAAACACAAGTTCCAATGATTTCTTTAACTCTGTCTTTTGAAGTTTTACCAAGTAAATCATCTTCTTTCATTTTAGAAATCTTAATAATTTGCTCAATTTTTAAGTCTGCTACTTTTTCAACAGCAGGACTACCTGATCCTTTTGGGATTCCAGCTTCTTTCTTAATTAAAGCAGATGCTGGTGGAGTTCCAACAGAAATTTCAAATTTCTTTGTATCTCTATCAATTTCGATAGTAATTGGAACTTGCATTCCTTTAAAAGAAGCAGTTTTTTGGTTAATTGCAGCCACAACTTCAGCAATGTTAACTCCCATTGGACCTAATGCTGGACCTAATGGTGGTGCTGCAGATGCTTTACCACCTTCTACTAATTGTTCAATTTTTTCTTTTGCCATTTTATTTTTCTCCACTTAATGTGTTGGATAACCGCTCATTTCCTCAGTGAGGTTAACTTGCGACCGACCCGTTTTTACTAAAGAATTCAAAATTCCTTTTTAAATGTTTTTGAAATTTCCTCACAAATGGATAAATTTATTAACCATATGTACGTTAGTATCCTTATGAAAGCTTTAATAATATATTCTCATCCTAACCATAAAGGACATAATGGTTATATTTTAAAACAAGTAGAATCAAATCTAAAAAAAAGTAATGTAGATTATGAGGTATTGGACTTGTATAAACTGAATTTTAATCCAGTATTATCAGATGATGAATTATATACTCATAGAGGTTCTATAAAATCTGAAGAAACTTTAAGTTATCAAAAATTAATAAAAAAATATCAAAATTTAATCTTTATTTATCCAACTTGGTGGAATGCAATGCCTGCAATATTAAAAGGATTTATTGATAAAGTATTTACTGCAGGGTTTGCTTTCAAATATGTTGGAAAATTTCCTAAACCATTACTAAAAGGAAGAGCTGTTGTATTCACAACAACTGGTGCTCCAAGTTTATTATATAGAATATTTCAAAGAGGAGTTTCTATAAAATTAATAAGTAAATATACTCTAGGTTTTTGTGGAATCAAGACTAAAGGTTATTCTTTAGGTAGTGCTACAACTTTGGATGATAAACAAAAAGTTAGAATAGAAAATCTAGTTAATAATGCATTAAGATTCTTAAAATAAAATGGATCATCTTGCAATAATGCGAAAATCTTGGAATTTAACTCATAAAATTCTAACTGGTGAAAAGAAAATAGAATCTCGTTGGTATATGAACAAGTATCAGCCATGGGGAAAAATAAAAAATGGAGATGTTGTTTATTTCAAAGATTCTGGAAGTTTGGTTAAAGTTAAAGCTGAAGTTTCAAAAGTAATTCAATATGAAAATTTAACTCCTTCAAAAGTTAAAGAAATATTTCAAGAATATGGAAGTAAAGATGGTATTGCTGTCTCAAGCATACCAAAATTTGTAGAAATGTTCAAAGATAAAAAATATTGTATTCTAATATTCTTAAAAAATCCTGAAGAAATAAAGCCATTTGATATAGATAAAAAAGGTTATGGGAATATGGCTGCTTGGATAAGTGTTGATGATATAAATCAAATTAAAAAATAGAATTTAGAAAATAAAAAAATTATTCTTCTGAACCATCTTCAGAATCTCTTCTGATAACTTTTACTGCATCCATTTTTACTGTAATTGGAATAGGTACAGCAGATTCTAATAATTGAACAACAATTTCTTCTTTAATTGGGTCAATTCTAGTAATTTTAGCATTTTCTCTTTTGAATGGTCCTGAGATGATTTCACAAACATCGCCAAGTTTGAACATTTCTTTGTAATCTTTCTTAACTTGTTCTAATAAGTGTTCAACATCTTTATATTCCATATCATTAGGTAAAATACCTTTAGCATAATTAATATTAAAAGCACATTGTTCTGCATCTTGTCTTGTTTCAGCTTCTAAAAAAATATATCCTTTCATACCATGTGGTCTAAAAGCAGAATAAACATTTAACTTTTCTTTTTCAGCCTTACCACTAATGAAATCTAAAACTTGATCTTCTCTTCCTGCAGTTGTTCTTAGTGCAAATATTTTCATTTTTTATCCTCATTTAATTAAAGTTGCTATAATTTGTACAGCGAAACCGATTAATCCAATAACTAAGATTCCTAATCCAGATATTTTAACAATTGTTTTAAATTCAGTATTACTAGGTTTTTTAGTAATTTTTAGAACTCTTTTACATTCAATAATAAAGCTCTTTGCCTTTGTTAAAAATCCTTTAGTTTGGTCCATTTTAATCGTCTTAAATCTACTTTGAATTAATAATTTAATAAAAGTTATCTTAAAGGGTTTAAAAATGTTTCCCTAATTAGACACAATATATGTTATATCTTAAAATCAAATAATCTTTATAAATAAATGTAAGTTAATAACAAAGATGAGACATATGACAACAATATATGATCCAGCTGAGACTGGTGTTTCTGTAGCTCACATCAAAAATCCAAATTTAGGAAGATCAGAATTAACAATAATTAGTCCTTATGTACAAAATAATCTTAAAAAAATTTATCTTGGTTTTAATGGTGATTTTGAGTTTATGGATACTAATCAAGAATATAAAGGATTGGTAAAAAGTATTAGTACTAAAAATAATTTTTCTTTTATTCTACAAAGAAAAAGAAAAGGTCCTTTTATAAAAAATTCAGATGTGGAATATTTTTTTCTAAATATTGATAATTTTAGAAATAAACGTCATTTTGAAAAATCAGGATATTCTAATGGAGATGCTTTTATTAATGCACATTTGTTATCAAGTCCTGATCTTGGCTCAGAAAATATTGGAATTCTTCAAGAGGGTGGAAGATTTAGGGTATATAAGCCGGGATCTGGTACTTTAGAAAATGTAGATTTCCCTGGTCATAGTAAATTTTTCTTAAGATATAATGATGTTCCTTGTATGGGTACCAATCTTTTAAAAGAGGATTTTACTCAATTACCAAGAAGTAAGCATTTATGTTCTGAATTATATGGGAAGTTAATCCAAGCAGTTTCAAAATTAAATTCTGAAATCCCAACTTTTTTAAGTTTAGATGGAAAAATTGCTGGGGTTGATCCAGCTTTAAAATCAGTTCTTGCAAGTGAATTTAAAGGTTGTGAAGGATTATTGGAGAAGTGGGTTTAAATTTCTAATAATAAAAATTCTTTAATTAAGAAATCAACAATAAAAAAATAAGTTTAGATAAATTCTATACCTAAACCATCACTCATTTGTTCTTTATCTTTCATAACAGAAGTTCTTTTACTACCAAATATTTGAGTAGAATTAACTCCAGTTATAATTATCAGAACTTTAAGAGTTCCTTTTAGATCTTCAGAGATTTGAGCTCCCCAAATAATATTAGCATCAGGATCTAATTTTTCTGAAATTGTAGCAATTACTTTTCTAGCTTCTTCTAAAGATAAATTACTACCACCTGAAACATTAATTAATGCACCAGTCGCACCAGAAACATCTACATTTATCAAAGGGTTGTTCATTGCTTTTTCAACAGCCTCTTGAGCTCTATTTTCAGAGTCAGATTCTCCAACACTAATTAATGAAACTCCTCCATCACCCATTACTGTTCTAATATCTGCGAAATCTAAGTTTACTAAACCAGTTCTTGTAACTAATTCAGCAATACCTTTAACAGCATTAGTTAAAATTTCATCAGCCACCTTAAAAGCAGTTCTTAATGGTAAATCTGGAGCTAATTCAATTAACTTATCGTTAGGAATTACAATTAAAGTATCAACAATACTTTCAAGTTTTTCTAAACCATCTAAAGCATTTTCATATCTTTTCTTACCTTCCATAGTGAAAGGCATAGTTACAATTCCAACAGTTAAAGCACCAGCTTTTTTACAAATATCAGCAATAACCGGAGCAGAACCAGTACCAGTTCCACCACCCATACCACAAGTAATGAAAACTAAATCAGCATTATCAACAGCTTTTCTAATTTCATGTTCTGATTCGTGAGCAGCCTCTTCTCCCAATTTAGGCATAGAACCAGCTCCTAATCCACGAGTAGTTTCTCTTCCTATTAGAATTTTAATATCTGCACTTGCATATAATAAATCCTGAGCATCAGTATTGACAGCTATAGTCTCACAACCTTGAACTCCAACTTCAGTAAGTCTATTGATAGTATTATTACCACCACCACCTGCTCCAAAAATTTTGATAGAAGCTTTATGAGCAGCTAGTAATTCTTCTAGTCTTTCATCCATCTCATTAGTTTCATAATTCTGAGCAACTTCCTTAAAACTCTCTATCCTATTTTCATTGATTCTAGGTTCTTGATTCATCCTGTTCTCACTGATTCTAGGCTCTTGAGAATAATTATGTTCTTCCATTTAACTCCCCCGTTATAAATAAACAATAAAATTAAAAGAATTTCTATTTAAGAGCTTTTATTGTCTTCAAAAGTTATTTTTTTCTCTATAAATTCAGAAATTCTCTTAGAAATAATTTCTTGAACGCTTTCTGGAATTTTTCCATGAATAACGATATTTCCGTCCTTTTCTTCAACTTTTGGAGCAATTTGTGCTTCAATTGCTAACAAAGCTTTAACTTTTTCAACATCATCTTCAACATCTTTTAAGACTTCAACTTCATAAATTAAGTCTTTTCCAGCTAAAGGATGATTAAAATCAACCATACATCTACCACCAGAAACACTCTTTATTGTAGCAATAGTGCCATCAATATTTAATTGTAATCCAGGGAATGGTCTAATATTATTTTGTTTGATTTTTTGAGTAGGAATTAATTGAATTAATTTAGCATCTCTTTTACCGAATCCATCTTCTGCAGGAATTTCAAAAGTATATTTACCAGCTTTTTTGCCTTCTAATTCTTTGTCTAGGCCTTTAATAATATGTCCTTCGCCAATACAAATAGTAATTGGTTTGTATTCAGCCTTATTTCCAAAAATATTATTCTCTTTAGCTACTTTTTCGATAGTAGTGTCAAAAACTTCCCCATCTTTAATTTTACCTGTATATTCTAGTTCAACAAATCTCTTCATTTTAATACCTTAACATATGGAGGTAAAAAGTAAATTTATAAATATTTCGACTTATTAGGTAAGTAATTAAATGACTACTTCTAAGTAGTTAAAAAACACAAACTTTATATATGAGTAATGCATACATAATTAAAAAGAGGAATAAAATGAATCTAGATAAAAAAATTATGAAAGAAATTGCTAAGGAAATTCTTTGTTTTACTTTAGCTTGCGGTTCTGTTGGAGG
>JAHWHN010000182.1 GCA_019323235.1 Candidatus Woesearchaeota archaeon
AGCATTTATTGCTGGTAGAAAAAGGAAGAATACAATTTACTTATAAGATGGTATTAGAACACTTTTTGGAATCAAAATCTGTAAATCAAAATGTTTGTTTAACTTTCTTAATTGGTTTTTTCTATACTATATTATCTTTCATATTATCTAAATTATTTTTTCCAAATAGCTTATCTATATCAATGATATTTCTTTTAACTATATTTTTAATTCCTTCTTCATTAAAATTAATTAATAGTTTGGAAAAACTTGATGCAAAAGATGGTGTAAAGAAATTCTTCAAAAATCACGGAACTTTATTTAAATTATACTTATGTTTATTCATTGGAATTTTCTTATGCTTTATTATTTTAAGTAATGTAGATTCTTCAATTTTTGATTATCAAACATCAATTCTGAAGATGAAGGGTGATATATCAGACAATGGAAGAATAATTATGGCTTCATCTGACTTTTCATTATCAAAATCTTTAGCTATAACATCTCAAAACATTATGGTTATAGTTGTTGCATTCTTATTATCAATATTTTATGGAGTTGGTGGATTATTTTTAATAATTTTAAACGCTTCAGTCTTTGCAGCTTATGTAGTAACGTTATTAGGAGTTTCTTCAAAAACATATTCTCTAGTTTCTTTAATCTCAATACATATGATTCCAGAAATATTTGGATTTTTCATAGCAACACTTGCTGGAGCTTTAATTTCAAGAGCAATATTTAAAGAGAAATTAGGTAGTAATGAATTTCAAAATGTAATAAGAGATTCTTTAATATTATTATTTATGTCTGCTTTAATTATATTAATAGCAGGAATGCTAGAAATAATGGTAGTAGCAAGATTAATTGTACATTTACTTTAAATATTTTAGAATATCTTTAGAAGTTAACTTATATTTTTGAAATAAGTCATCATGATTTGCAGATTCTCCAAATTGATCATTAACTCCTAATCTAGTTATTTTCTTTCTTGATTTATCTGCAAGAACTTCACAAACAGCACTTCCCAAACCACCATCAATTTGATGATCTTCAATAGTAATTATTTTCTTACATTCTTTTGCTGCTTTTATAATAGCTTCTTCATCAATTGGTTTTATAGTATGCATGTTTATTACTCTTACAGATTTACTAGACATCTTAGCTGCATCTAAAGCTTCATTTAGAAGTGGTCCACAACCAATTATTGCAATATCATCTCCTTTTTTTAACAATTGAGACTTACCAATCTTAAAAGGAGTATTTTTATTTGTAAGTGAGAATGATTTACTTCTTCCCATTCTCATATAACAAGGATTGTCAATTTTAGAAATTGCTTTAGTAGCTTTCTTAGTTTGTTCAAAATCACAAGGAACTATTACTATCATATTTGGTAAAGTTCTCATTAAAGCAATATCTTCTAAAACTTGATGAGTAGCCCCATCTTCTCCAACATCTAAACCACAATGAGTTGAAACAATCTTTACATTAGCTTCATTATAAGCAATAGTGGTTCTAATCTGTTCCCAACATCTACCTGGGCAAAAAGCTCCGAAGCTAGATGCAAAAGGAATTTTTCCAAGATGTGCTAAACCAGAAGCAACAGTAACTAAATTCTGTTCAGCAATACCAACATCAAAAAATCTGTCTGGGAATTTTGCTTTAAAATCATCCATTTTAACAGATGGAGATAAATCTGCTGTAAGAGCTACTACGTTTTTATTTTCTTTACCTAACTCTACTAACGCTTCCCCGTATCCGTCTCTACATGCTTTAAGATCCATTTAATACACTGATGGCATTCTCTGTTGGAGCTTTGCCATGCCACTCCCATTTATTTTCCATAAAATAAACTCCTTTACTAGGAATTGTTTTTGCTATAATCATTAAAGGTCTTTTATTTTTATAATTTAATGCCTTTCTAATTTGTTTAAATGAATGTCCATTAATTACTTTAACATCCCAGCCAAAGTCTTTATATTTTTTCTTTAGATTTGAAAGTGGCATTATATCTTTTGTAAATCCTGATAATTGAATTCCATTATAATCCATAATACAAGTTAAATTTGTTAGATTATATTTAGCAGCGAACATAACACCTTCCCAAGTATTACCTTCATCTTGTTCACCATCTGAAACTAAACAAATAACTCTATTAGGTTTTTTATCTAATCTTAAAGCTAAAGCCATACCTGAAGCTTGTGAAATTCCACAACCTAAAGGACCGGAAGTAGTTTCTAATCCTGGTAGTGCAGTTCTGTGTGGATGTCCTTGTAATCTTGAGTTAATCTTTCTTAAAGTTAAAAGTTCTTTTTCATTAAAATAACCAAAGAATGCCATTGATGCATAGAGGATAGGACAAATATGTCCGTTTGATAATACTAAATAATCTCTCTTGGGATCATTTGGTTTTAGAGGATTGTAATTCATATAAGTGTATAATTCAGTAAAAACATCTGCCATACCTAAAGAACCAGCTGGATGACCAGACTTAGCCTCTACTAACATTTTCAAAACTGACTCTCTTAAATGATGAGCTGTATCTTCTTTATTTATTTCAGCAATTGCTCTCATTGGGTTCATTTCTTTAAACAAATAATGACCCATAATAATATAATCTGCATTTATACAATACTTTATAGTTTTATTATTAATTCCACCATCAATCTTAATTATTAATCTATGATTTAATTTTCTAACTTGTTTAATTTTCTTAGCTTGTCTTTTTAGAAACTTTTGTCCACCTTTACCTGGATGAACTGACATAATAAGAACTTCTTTGATTTTATTTAAGTATGGTTCAATAGCTTTAACCTTAGTTTCTGGATTAATTACTAATCCTGCCTTCATATTAGCTTTTTTAATTAAATCTAAAGTTTCTTCAACATCATTAGCTTCTACATGAATATTAATAATTTCAGCTCCAGCATTTTTGTAGCTCAAGATATATTTTTTAGGATTTTTAACCATCAAATGAACATCTTTAATTAAACTAGTTTTGATGTTTTTTACTTTACTTGGTGGATATTGATTACTTTCTTTTGTTAAAGTATTATCATTAACATCTATATGAAGTCTAGCGAAACTTCTCTCTAAAAGTTTAATCATATCCTTTTCCAGTTTTACATCTAGAATAGATGGTGAAATTTTATTTAAATTCATTTTATTTTAGCAATTCTTCTTTTATGTCTTTCTTCATTTGAAAAATTGGTATTAAGCCAAGTTTTTAGTATCTTAATAGATTTTCTTCTACTAGTATTCCATCCTGATAAACATAAAACATTAGCATCATTATGAAGTCTTGTTAACTTAGCATCTTTAACATTATTTACAGAAACAGCTCTAATCCCTTTAGTCTTATTAGCTGCAATACACATACCATGAGAAGAGCCACAAAGTAAAAT
>JAHWHN010000183.1 GCA_019323235.1 Candidatus Woesearchaeota archaeon
AAAAGATTTTAATCAAATATACATCAATACAGTTAAAGAACTAAGAGCAATAGGTAGAAAAGACATAAAAGTTGAACCAAAATATATTCAAATCGGAAAAAATATGGAAAGATTAAATAGAAATAAAACTGATATTCAAAAAATTCATAAAAAAAGAAAAAATATTAGGACTAAATCTAATTACATTAAATCTACAGTTAAAACAATCTGGAAAATTTCAGCATTCTTAAAGAAAAATTCAAAAACATACAGAAAATTTGTAAAAATGATAAAAAATGATAATTCATAAACCAAAAATAGAAAGTAAGGAAGATAAAATAAGAATCTCTTCTTATATTGAAATAGAAACAAAAAAAGAATTTTCAAATACTTTGTGGTATGAATTTGATAAAGAATATGAAAAATATATTTCTAAAAGCTTAAATGGTTTTCTTAGTGCAATGATTATGTTTGCAATGTATCTTAATGAAGATATTAAAGTAAAGGGAAAAATTAGTCCAAAACTTGCTTATGGTTTAAAAGAACTTCAAGGATACTTTAACTTTTGGTATCCTAAAAAATTCAATAAAATTGAAATTATTTCAGAAGGTTATGAAGTTAAAAAAGAAAATCCAAAAGGAGTTATGTGTACTTTTTCAGGAGGTGCAGATGCTTTTTATACATTATGGAAACATTTACCAAGAAATGAACCAAACCCTCATAATCAAATAACTCATTGTTTAATTATTGATGGTTTCGCAGTTCCTCGTTCGGAAAAAATGAATAAATCTTATGAGATTATTAAAGAAAGTTATCAAAAATTAATCTCAAAATTAGGACTTAAATTTGTATTTGTTAAAACAAACCTTGCAGACTTCTATCACCGTAGAATTCCTCCTGCAAGTATTGATGGGCCTGTTTTAAGTGTAGTTCCTCAATTATTAGATAAATTAATATCAAGATTTCATATCCCTTCATGCTTATCTTATTCTCAAATTTTACCAAGGGGTTCAAATGCAATTACAAATCAATTATTATCTACTGAAGAACTTAGTATAACAATTCATGGTTCAGATAAATCGAGAGCGGAAAAGATTTTGGAAATAATTAAATGGCCAGAAACTTATAATCATTTAAGGGTTTGTTGGGATGATTTTGGAGTAAGTAATTGTTGCGAATGTGAAAAATGTATTAGAACAATGATTGTTTTAAAAACCGCAGGTGTTCTTAATAAATGTAAAACATTCCCTAAACCATTAACAAGAAAAAAAATAAGGGACTGGAAATTATATGAAACTTATAATTTCTGGTTTGCAGAAGAAAACTTAAAATATGCAAGAAAAAAAAGAAGAAAAGATATTATCTTTGACATTAAATATGCAGTACTTAAAAATAAAATGTTAAATTATTACAATAAAAAATCATATTTAATATGGCTTCCTTCAGCATATCTTAAAAGAAGATCAAAACTTTATAGAAAATTTGTTAAAGTGATAAAAAATAAAATAAATTATAAATGAAAAATAATAACAAACCAAATTTTAAGAAGAATTTTATAAAGAAACATCTAATTAATATTCTACAAAAGATAATTCTTACTGCTACAAAGACAAAAATATATCGACAAAAACCTGGTGCTAGGGATTATTTTGAGAAAGAGTATATTATTAAAAAAGATGTAAGTAAGAATAAAAAATCTAAAACTGTTGTTATGATTAGTGACGGAGATAATTTCTTTTTAAAACACAATTTTGCACAAGCAAAAAAAGTACTTTCAAATGCTAACTTTGTTTTAATTGGTAATCATAAAAATCAAGAGCATGCAAATTCTTTAAACATTGATTTTTATCCAATTGAAGATTTTTCAGAGGGAATTGAATATAAATATATGCACTTAAGCCCAAATCCTCAAAAATATGAAAAATTTTGTATAGATAGATGGATAATTCTTTGTAATTTTGTAAATAAAATGAATCTACGTGGTGCCTTGTACTTTGATGCGGATGTATTTGTATTAGATAATTTAATTATAAATGTAATGTGTAATCATAAATATGATATTATTAAACAAAAAGAGAATATTGATTTCACATGGCCTTGTGCAATATATTGGAGTAAAAAGAGTTTAAACATGTTTGTGAGATATATTAAATTAATTTATGGTCAGAATGATGAAAATAAAGCTTTAATTTTGAAAGAGATTATGAACAGATTTAAAAAAAAAGGAATTTCCGACATGACTCTCATTAGTGACTTTTGTTTAGAAAATTCAACTGTTAAAAGATTCATACCTTATTTCGAAGAATTTTATAATTCAAATGAATTGAATATAAATCAAATAAAATTTGATGATGTTGTTGAATTTAAAGATAAACTAATATGGTTAGATTCGAAATTTGAAGGTTTACTAGGTAAAAGAATAGTTTACAAAAAAGGGAATTTTTTATGTAATGATGCTAGAGTCTTATATATACATTTTCAAGGACCTAGTAAAGGTGTTTTTAGAAGATTTATTCAACAAGTTGAAAATAAAAAATCATTTATAATTACAAGAGATGCATATATAAAAAATCATTCTTACACTTTGTACAGTCTTAACAATACAGGAAATTTTCTAAAAAACATCACAAACAATGTTATAAAGTGGGGGTCTCGTAAATTTTAATTACAAAAAAAATATCAAAAATAGAGTATAAGAAAGTTTATAAATCTAGATTTATAACTCTTATAAATGATTAAGTCAAATAAAACAAATAATAAGACTTTATCAATTAATAAAAAAGTTTCAAAAGTATTAATCCTAATTATATTAATTATTGTTTACTTTTTAATTTGTGAACAGATTATAAGATTTGAAAATTTTGGAACTAATTCTTTTAGTCCAAGAAAGATGGAAAATATTAGACATGTTTCTACCTATAAATTTGCTTCAGGTTGTGATTTAAATGCAAATTTTAAAGATTATGTAAAGGGTGCATGGACTGAAACCAATTCAATGGGATTAAGAGATGAGGAATATTCTTTGGAAAAAGAAAATGGAACTTTTAGAATAGCAATCATTGGAGACTCCACTTCAAATGGCATCGGGGTTAAAATAGAGGATGTATACCATACTATCTTTGAGGATAAACTAAACAATAGATCTACAAACAAATCCTTTGAAGTAATAAGTCTTTCAAGAGGAGGAATACAAAACGATGAAAATCAAACTTGCTATTTCAAAAAAATAAATGATTCACTTCATTATGATGTTGATATGGTCATAATCCAAGTATGGAAAGGAGGAGGGAACTGGTTTAACAATAATAAAAGCTTAGAAAAAATTGAAAATCATACTAAATATTCATATATGGTATTTATGTTTTTTAATGAAGATGAAAAAATCATAAAAAAATATCAAAACTTAACTAGTACTCCAATAATATCTTTAGATGTTGAGCATAATAATAAAGACAATATTTTCCCGGCAGACTGGCATCCCAACGAAAAGATTCATAAGAAATATGCAGAATCACTTTATAATTATTTTATTGAAAATGAAGATGATATTTATAATAAAACTAAGAATCTTGAAAAAATAGATAATTTGCCTGAACTCGTTAAACCCCCAAAAGCATGGCCTATTAAAAGAAAGAGCTATTTTTTAAAATCATATTATTATGAAAAACTCAAAAGCAAATCTAAGAATACCTTAAAAGTTCTAAGAAAAAATTTAACTAATTTTTATTAAATTCTTCCAAGAAGTTATTATTTTTTAATAATTTTAATCCAACAGTATAAAATCTAAGAGGATAGCCACCTGAGAAAAAATGGCAAGAAACCGTTTTATCATTAACTTGTATATTTCCTGGCTGATAATTTTCGTGCAGTCTTTTTGAACCTAATTCTTTAGCTAATATTGCATGCAGTGTTTGTTCATGATGATTGGGACCAACACTACACATGATTTTTAATTCATAAACAGTCTTAAAAAAATCTTCAATGAAATCAAGCTTTTTCAAGTATTCTTTTTTATTAAAGTACATTAAGCCCGCATTAAATTTTTTGCAAACATCCTTATTAAATAACTCATTTAAACGTTCCCTACTACAACTATATGAGTCTTCCATATCACTATTAAAGAAAGGTATCCTTTTATTTATATAATCAATAATCTCTTGAGGTTTTTTAAAGAACAATATATCTGAATCAATATATAATATATTATCATTAGATGAATAAAAAAGAGGATCAAATAATTTTAAACTACAATAGAATGGTTTTCTTTTTCTAAAACTCAAACTAATTGGATATTCTTTAAGACAAGTCTCCATATAATTAGTAGCCTCATCTCTTTCAATTATTTTACAGTTCTTAAAATGCTTTAAATATATCCTCTTATCCCGTTTTGTTAGACTTCCATCAGAATGAATTACTAAATTGGATTTTAGACCAGAATAATGATAAAAAGTCTTAAGACTCCAAAGAGAATCTAATAAATTCTTTTTACAAGACAGAATGTGTAACTCAAAGTTATCATTAGCTTCACAGATAATTGGTTTTGAAGAAAGAATCCTTCTTTCATAATAGTATTTATAATAACGGTAATCTTTATTTTTAAGATTTCTTAATTCTCTTCTGAACCTTCTATATCTCCATTTAATTTTATTTGATGTTTCTCTTTTATAATGATTGAATCTAAATTTAATATGTCTTAATTTATTTAAAATAAGTTTCAATATATTCATATGATAATAAGTTCAATCAAAGTATATAAAAAATTATTGTTTAGATACTAGATAATTTAATAAATACATTAGACTATTTAAAAAATAGGGATTAATAAAAAATATTTTAAATTTTTGTTAATATGGTATAATATGATAAAGTCTAGTTTTTCAATCATCATTAAAATTTTGTATGTTTTCATAATTCTTGAAATTGCCCTAGTCAGTTCTAGTTTCATTAAAGAAGAAGTAGTGGATTATTTTGAAAAGACTACATCATCAGAAAAAACAATTTTGGTATTAGGACAATCAACTTCTGCCTTTTATCCAAATAGTCTTGAGAAAATGATACAGAAAGAAAATTATTCTGTTAATATAATAAACAAAGCTAATCCAAATGTTAAGAACGGGTTGGGTAATGCTAATAGTTATATTGAAGAATATAAACCAGATATAATATTAATGATGATACATGGGAATATAAATTTTCCAAAAGAAAA
>JAHWHN010000184.1 GCA_019323235.1 Candidatus Woesearchaeota archaeon
AACATTAGAATCTTTCGGGAATAACTCAATGGATTTTTTAATCATTTGAATAAAATCAGTTTGTTTTGTTGCTCTAACTAAAGATATTTTTTCAAGTAATTTTGGAAAATCTTCAGTTGGTGGAATGCTTTCTTTAATTTCTGTTTCAAAAACTAATAACCCAACTTTATTTTTTTCACTTATTGCTTTGTATGCTAAAGCAACTCCTGCTTTTTTAGCAGCTTTAATTTTATTACCTTTCATACTTCCAGAAGCATCTAATCCATAAATAATGTTAATAGAACCTTTTGATAGTCTTTCAAATGTTTTTAAATCAGATTTATGTAAAGTTTTATGACCTCTTTTTATTGCCAAAGTAATTGATTTTTTTAATGCAATGTCAGAATATTTATCACCTTTCTTATAATTTCTAACATCATCTTTCATACCATAAGGATTTTTCTTTTTATTGACTCTTTCTCCAAAATACCCTTTTGATTTTAAATCATCCAATTCATCAATACACATAATTAAAGAAGATAATTTTTCTCCAAGTTTTGACATTGAACCATCTTCATTTAAGATATTTTTTTGTTTTAATTCTTGAATTTTATTTTTGATTGATTTTTGAAGTTCTCTTTGGAATTCTGGGATTTTGATATTTTTTTCAATGTAATCAGGATTGTAAGAAGAAAGTAATCTCATTATTGTGTCGCCATATAATTGACGTACTTGTTTGTAATTTTTAACCATCTGTTGCATTAAAACATCTGGGACAAAACTACCTAAATTGTTATTGATGGATTCTTCCATCATTCTAGCATTATCTACTTCATCTTTATCTCCCTGAATAACAGAGTTCATTAACTTATTTTCTTCATCTGTTGGAGACAAACCACCTGGGATTTCGTAAGTTTTTTCTCTAGACTTCTCGGCAGAAATGTTAGGGTGAATCCCCTTCCTCTAGCTTTTCATTTTGAGTATTTAAAAATGAGTCAAATTCTTGTTTTAATAATTCAGTAGGACTCATGTTATACTTAATACTAGGTTTTAAACTGATTCTATGCGCTAATACTGAAAGCATTGCTTCTCTTACATCAAGTAAATTTACTTTTTTTCTTCCAGCCAATAATGCATTTGATTGAGATCTTTCATATAATCCTAAAGATGCCCTTACTGATGGTTTTTTATCAATTCTAGAATCTTTTCTTAATAATCTTATGAACTTAATTATGTAAGTTAATATTTTATCTTGTAATTCAACATCATCGTGTTTTGAACCATATGTTGAAACAATTTTTTCTTCAATTGTTTGAGTTTCTGGATAATCCATGTATATTACATCAAATCTATCTAATAAAACATCAGATATTTTTTCTGTTGATGAATCTTCAGGGTTCATTGTTGCTATGAAAATAAAATCAGTTGAGAAATCTACATCATATCCACCAATTGTTGCATATCCTTCTTGTAATACTTGAAGTAATGCATTTTGTAATTTTTCAGGACATCTGTTTAATTCGTCAAAGAATAAAATTCCCTTATCTGCTTTGAAAATTTTTCCAGGCGTAAATGCTTCTTTACTTAAAGGACCAAATTCTAAAGCTTTAATTGGATCAATATCTCCAAGAATATCTTCAACTGTTAAATCCGGACTTCCTTGAACTCTAATAAATCTATCCTTACCCCTCATTGTTTGACCATTTTCTTTAATGTCTGGAAGTAAATCTGCTACATTTTTAGCCAATGTTGTTTTACCAATCCCAGGATTTCCTAAGATTAAAACATGCCTATCCATTAATAATGCAGAAATTAGTTGTTTCTTTTGTTGTTCTTGTCCTAATACCTTTTCAAAAGGATTTTTAGTAAGTAATTTTTCTTTAAATTTGTCATTTATAGCCATTTTAGTACCTTGAAGGAATATAATATGGTTAGGGTATATAAAAAGATTGTTGTTAAAATAAGGCAAAATTTACAAAAAGATTTTTAAATGCATTCTCTTTAATTTTAAATAGAAAAATGACATTAAAATTATACAATACATTAACTAGGAAAGTAGAAGAATTTAAACCAATAGATGAAAATGAAGTTAAAATTTATTCTTGTGGCCCTACTGTATATAATTTTGCACATATTGGTAATTTAAGAGCCTATATTTTTGTAGATTTATTAAGAAGAGTTTTGAAATATAAAGGCTATAATTTAAATCACACAATGAACATTACTGATGTTGATGATAAAACAATAAGAGATTCTCAAAAAAATAATATGTCATTAAAAGACTTCACTCAAAAGTATACTGAAGAGTTTCTTAAAGATTTGAAAACTTTAAATATTGAAGTTCCTGAAAATTTACCTAAAGCAACAGACCATATTGAAGAGATGGTTGATTTAATTAAAAATTTATTAGATAAAGGTTATGCTTACAAAGTAGATAATGGCGATATTTATTTTAAAATTTCTAAATTTGATAATTATGGTAAATTAGCTAAATTAGATGTTGATAATTTAAAACAAAATGCTGATGGAAGATTAAATAGCAGTGATGAATATGAAAAAGAAGATGCAAGAGATTTTGCATTATGGAAAGCATATTCAGAAAATGATGGAGATGTCTATTGGGAAACTGAAATTGGAAAAGGAAGACCTGGTTGGCATATTGAATGTTCTGCTATGTCAAAAAAAACTTTAGGACAACCTTTTGATATTCATACTGGAGGTGTAGATTTAATATTTCCTCACCATACAAATGAAATTGCTCAATCAGAAGCTGCTTATGATAAAAAATATTGTGCTAGATGGATGCATAATGATCATTTAATTGTTAATGGAGAAAAAATGTCAAAGTCTGCTGGAAATTTTTATACATTAAGAGATTTACTAGCAAAGGGTTATTCTCCAATGTCAATTAGATTAGAAATGTTATCAACTCATTATAGACAAAAATTAGATTTTAGAGAAGATAATCTTAAAAATATGGATAATACTTTAAGAAAAATTTATGATTTCTTAGATAGAATTGAAAGTATTAGTTCTGATGCTAAAGATAATGATTTTGTAGATGAAATAATTAAAATTTACAAAGAAAAATTTGATATGTCTTTAGATAATGACTTAAATATATCTGGTGCTCTTGCTTCGCTATTTGAATTTATGACTGAAATTAATAAAGTCGAGATTGGTTATAATAATGCCCAAGAAATTCTTAAATTCATGAAAAAAATGGATTCTGTTTTTGGAATAATGGAACATGAAAAAGTTGAAATTCCAAAAGAAATTTTAGAACTAGCTGAATTAAGACAAAAAGCTAGAGATGAAAAAAATTGGGCAGAATCTGATAGATTAAGAGATGAATTAAAAGAAAAAGGTTACGTTATTGAGGATACAAAAGAAGGTCCTCGAGTAAAAAAGATTTAAAAAAATTTTAATTCTTTTAATTAATTCTTTTGTTCTTGAGGTTCAAACTCAATGTCTAAAGTAAAGTCTTCATGTTCATCATATTCAATATCTAATACATTTAGAGTTTTTTCAATTTCTTTTTGTATTAACTCAAATTCATCAGCACTTAGTTGAGATTTAACTTTCAATAATTTAATTGGAGCTTTCATTGAAAGTTGTGCTTCAGTCTTTGCTTTTCTTACTTGAGAAACAATATGAACTAAAACATCTCCAATTCTTTCAGCATCTTCATTTATCATTAATTCATCAACTTCTGGCCAATCTGAATTGTGAATACTTTTCTTACCTTCAAACTGGTTGAAGTATAAATGATAAATTTCTTCAGTAATGAATGGTAAGAAAGGAGCAAATAATTTTAATTGGTCCAATAATAAATTGTATAAAGTATGTTGACCTGCTTTTCTTGCTTCATCTCCCCATACATCAGGATTGTATAATCTATCTTTAACTAATTCTAAATATAAATCACAAAAAGTATTCCAGAAGAAATTGTCAACATCTAATCTAACTCTATGAAATTGATAATTTTCAAATGCTTCCGTTGATGATTTAATTAATTTATTTAATTTTGATAAAGCCCACTTATCAATCAATCTTAATTCTTCTGATTGGAATTCTGGTTTGAAATCTTCTAAATGCATTAAAGCAAACTTAGATGCATTCCATAATTTTGTAACTGTTTTTTGACCAGTAATAATTTCTTTTTCAGGATATGATAAATCATCTCCTAATTTACATCCACCAGCCATATATCTTAAAGCATCAGAAGAATACTTATCAATAATTTCTTGTGGTTCTACAACATTACCTTTTGATTTAGACATTTTCTTACCATTTGGATCTAACATCCAACCATTAATGAAGCAGTCATTCCAAGGTAATATTCCTTCATGTAATTGTGATTTAACAACAGTAT
>JAHWHN010000185.1 GCA_019323235.1 Candidatus Woesearchaeota archaeon
CAGTATAAATTACCTTCTTCCCATCATTAATTGCTTTATCAATAACATAATCTGCTACTAAAGTCTTTCCAGAACCTGTTGGGGCTGAAACAATAATTGAATGATGTTTATTTATAGAATTAATAGACTCAACTTGAAATTCATCTAAAACTAATCCTTTATATTCCATATTTGACTATAAAACATAAGCATTATTAAATCTTTTCAAAACTCTCTTAATCTATTTATTTGTCTTTGAATTTTAGATAAATCTTTAGAAATATTTAATGAATCAACTAATTCATCATTAGGTTTGATTTTAATATTATTTAATTCATACCCTTTTTTACTTTTAGAAATTTTAAGATCAATTGGTTTTGAAGTATTTTGTCTAGAAAACACTAATGTAACCACAAATACTAGTGCAAAAGCCACAGCAGTTACAAACATAAGTAATCTTGGGCTTTGTGGAGACAATCTTTCTCCAGAATAGTCAGGTAAAAATGTTGAATAAGATAAAACGAATGTAAATGTAATCATTATTGAAACGAATACAATTGATTTAAATAAAGCTAATTTACTAATGATCTTAAGTCTACTAATTTCTTTTGATTTTTTAGTTTTTTCAACTCTTTTAGGGCTAGGAACTTTACTAAGATCTATTTTTTTTCTGGCCATGTTAATATTTATTCAATTTTACCTATTTAAATGTTTTGCTTTGTAAAAATTTAAAAAAATAAAAAAAGATGATTACAAATCATCCCAACCATCTACGGTTGAACTTTGAGAATAACCAGTATTAGTACTTTCAAAGAAATTAGATTTTACAGTATCTCCGCCAGTATCTGCAATTCTTTCTAGATGTGCATATGGATTTTCATCATATCCTTCATAAAGCTCATCAAAACCTAATACTTTTAATCTTCTATTAGCTAAGTACTTTGTATATTGTTCAGTACTTTCCTTATTAATTCCCAAAATTTTATCTTGGAAAATATAATTTGCCCATTCGATTTCTTGTTTAACTGCTTCATCAAACATTTCATGAACTAATTTTTGTGTAATCAATCCAGGTTTTTCTTCTTTTAAAGCAGAAATTATATGTTTAAAGATAACAACATGTGTTAATTCATCTCTATTAATATATCTAATTTGATCCGCAGTACCTAATAAAGTATTTCTTGAAGCTAAATTGTAGAAGAAATTAAATCCATTATAGAAATACAATCCTTCTAAAATGAAATTTGCAATTAATACTTTTGCAAAACTAATATCATTTTCATCATCAATAAAATCTTGATAAATTTTGGCAATATACTTATTTCTCTCTAACAAAATTTTATTTTCTCTCCAATGATCATAAATCTTCTCTCTTTTATCAGCAGGAATAATACTTTCAATTATGTATGCATAACTTTGAGAGTGTATGGCTTCTTGATAAGTTTGAATTGCTAATATTGTTGATATTTCTGGAGCTGTGATATAATTTGAAATATTTGGAATATTATTAGTTTGAATACTATCTAGAAAAACTAAAAATGAAAGAATTGCATCAAATGCATCTTTTTCTTCAGGAATTAATTCTTCATAATCAACAATATCTTGATTCAAATCAACTTTTTCTGGAACCCAAAAGTTTCCCATCATCATTCTATAAATATCTTTAGTCCAAGTATACTTAACATTATTTAAGTTAAATAAATTAGTGGTATTTCCACCAATTGCTTGTCTATTATTTACTGAATCATCCCCTTCTGGGTTGAATAATTTTTTTCTTTTAATCTCATTATTCATTTTCTCTCTCCTTAATTAGCGCAACTCACGCAACCTTTTTCTTCCAAACTCTCGTTTGCGTTTTTTGTAATAGATCTAATATAATAAACTGTCTTACACCCTTTCTTCCAAGCGCTTAAATATAAATCAAAAATTTCTTTTGCATTAACTCCTTTGTTTAAGTTCAAAATCAATTCCATTGAAATTCCTTGGTCAGTCCATTTTTGTATTGTTGAAACAACATCAATTACTCTTTGCTGATCGGTATGTTGATTTTCTTTATACATCCAGAAAGTTTTCTTATCTAAGAAAGGTGGACAAATTGGAACTACTCCATTACTTGCTTTATCTATAAAGAATTTTTTATAAATTGGTAAGATACTTGCAGTAACTCCATTAAGTAAAGAAGTACTTGTATTAGGAGCAATAGCAAACAATCCTCCATTCCTCATACCTTGTTCTCTAACTTTATCAAAAACAATTTTCCATTTTTCATAACTTCTTGAATTTTCTTTAAACCAACTTTCATTTTTACCAAAGAAAATTCCTTTGCTCCATTCAGAACCGTCAAAGAATTTATACTTACCTCTCATCTCTGCTAAGTCTGCTGAAGCTTCAATTCCTGCTCTTGCAATCTTCTCAAACAATTCATCAACTTCTTTAGTGGAGTGTTCATACTGAACGTTTCTTTTAACTAAATAATCAGCTAAACCCATACATCCAATTCCTAAAATTCTATATTCATTATTATGTCTATTAGTTTCTGGTATTGGTGCAGAGGACATCTCGATAGTATTATCTAAAATCCTGACTGCCAATTTAGACATATATTCAGTTGTGTCATCATCATCGAACAATGCTAAATTTAGACTAACTAAATTACAAGTATGAACATAACCTGCATCAATTTCTTGAATTATTTTAGTTCCATCTTCTGAAATTGTTTTAGGGTTAATTTTAGATGGATTAAAATTACTGAAACTTTCAACACATAAATTAGCATTACCTATCATACCTGAATGTTTATTTGGATTTACATTATTTGCATTATCTTTATAGAAAACATAAGGCATTCCTGTTTCAACAACAGTCTTCAAAAAACTTTTGAATAAATCTCTTGCATTAATTTCTTTTCTAAATTCTAATTCCTCATCTACCATAATTTGAGAATAAATATTCTCAAACTTCTCTCCATATAATTCTGCTAATTCAACATGATATTTTTTTCTAACTTCATTTGGATCTACTAAATACCATTTTTTATTTTCTTCAACACATTTCATAAACAAATCAGTAACAACAATCTGTGGGAAAATATCATAAGATTTTTTTCTTTGATCACCATTCTCTTTTTGCATTTCTAAAAATTCTTCAATATCTCTATGCCATACATCTAAAGCAACAGTAACAGCTCCAGACCTACTTCCTAATTGATCAACAGCAACTGCAGTATCATTCAATAATTTAATCCAAGGTAAAACTCCACTTGAAGCACCCTTATATTGTTTGATATAAGCTCCTTGTGATCTAATTCTACTTAAATTAACTCCAACTCCTCCGGCATTTTTAGAAATTTGAGCAACTTGATCTAGAGTATAATAAATGCTATCTAAACTATCATCCATTGCAGTAATAAAACAAGAAGCCAAATTACCTCCAACTCTTCTGAAATTTCATAAAATTGGTGTAGCGAAACTACTCTTGCTAGAGGCAACAGCATGATAAATTCTTTTAGCAATATCTAATCTATCTTCCTTTCTTTCAGCTAAAGCAAGTAATAATGAGATTGATAAATACATATTTTGAGGAAGTTCGTAAACTTGTCCTTTCTTTTTAATTAAATATCTGTTCTTAAATAAATTCATACCTGCATAATCATATCCATAATCATATTCCATTTTTCTTTCTTTTTCAATTTCTTCAATTTCATCTTTGGAATAATTATCTAAAATTTTAGAATCATAAAATCCTTCTTCAGTTGCTCTCTTCAAAAAAGCATAATATGATGAATAACCAAACTCATCATAATCATGTTGTCTTTTTGATTGCTTATACATATTTAACAATAACAATTTGGCTGCTACAAATCTCCACTCTAAATGATTAAAATCATCTAAATTAGTCATTCTCAAGGCAGTATTAATTAAAGTCTCTTGAATTTCGTTAGTGGACATATTCTCTTTAATACTTACGTGAGTTTTACTTTCTAACTCTAAAGAATTTACTTTGTATCCCTCACACGCCCATTCAATTACTTTCTTAATCCTTGAAATGTCGAATGGGACTCTATTACCATCTCTTTTTATTATTGTGATTTCCATTTTCATTTCTCTTACTGAAATTCGGGTTTAAAAACTTATATATTCTGGAGAATATAAAACCACAACATCTTGTGGTATAAATATTATATTGACACTCCATGTTGTACTCATTTTGAAATGGTTAAAATTTATAAAAATATGATTATTATTGATAATTCATGTTTCAAGTACTATATTAAAAAATTTATTTTTAGTAAACTATTTTGAAAAACTTTGTTTTAAATTTCTATTTTTTACATTAATCATATATAAAAACAAACTAACTAATTTCTAAAAGTGGCATTGGATAAAGCA
>JAHWHN010000186.1 GCA_019323235.1 Candidatus Woesearchaeota archaeon
GAGTGTAATGTACTTTTAGATTCTGTTAAGAAAGAAGAAAAGGATATAGAAGTTGAATTTCCTATTGGTATTATAAATACAATAGATAGAGTTTCTATTTTTTCAGACTTAGTTGATAAAAGTCCTTATATTATTATTAATATTAAGAAAGATTGCATTGAATTTTCATCAAAGAAAAATAGTGGAGAAATAAAAGAAAAAATTCCTTTAAAAGAAAGTTTTGATGAGAACTTTTCAGAAAAAAAAGTTTACATTAATCCACTGTTTTTGAATGAAATTTCTAAGAAAACTTTTCATTTCTATTTAAAACAATTACCAGGAAAAAATATATTCGTATTTTATACGAATAATTATTTACAAATTACTAGTACATATGAAGCACCAAAAGGATATTACCAATGAAACAAGGATTTTTTGATTTAGGAACAGGTTATGATCTAGATATTTTAAAAAATCATACTAAGAAAAAAAATATTGGTTATGGGTGTGATTTTTGTGATCTATATAAATCTAATAGTGAAATTACACCCATAGGAAAAGGAAAGAAAAAGATATTAATACTTTTTGATGATACTCGTTTAGCAAAAGATCAATCTATTCATCTAATTAATATCTTATATCAATATAATATTAATATAGAAGAAGATTGTATTGTTACTTCTTCAGTAAGATGTTCTTGTAAAGAAATTACATCTAATTATATTATTAATTGTAGAGCGAATCTTATAAAACTTATAAAAGATTTTTCTCCATTAATTATTCTATGTTTTGGAGTTTATGCCTTACAATCTTTGATTGGACATAAAATAAAAGGTAGATTAAAAAATACACAAATTAAATCTTTTTTTTCATATCAAATACCTGATCAAGATTATAAATGTTGGCTCTGTCCTATTATGCTAATTGATAATGAAGAAAAGGATAAGGTTTTAATTAATCAGTTTGATGAGGATGTTGAGAAAGCAATAGAATTATTAGATATAGAATTTCCAATTAATAATTATAAAGAAAAATGTTTCATAATGAAGGATAAACAAGAGGCAATAAACTGGTTAGATAATTTATATCAAAAACAACCTGAATATGTTGTTTTTGATTATGAAACAACAGGGATTAAACCACATAAGGAAGGACATAAAATCATTTGTTGTTCAATTTCTTTTAATAATCAAGTTTATAGTTTTCCATTTTTTGAAGATCATGATTTTCAATATACTTGGAAATCTATAATGAAATCAGGTGGTATTAAAAAAATAGCTCATAAGAATGATTTTGAAAATCTTTGGACAAATGAAAAATTACATATATGGATTAATGATTGGGAATGGGATACTTGTCTAGCTGAGCATTGTTTAAGAAATAATAAACCTACAAATTTAAAATTTCTAACTTATGTTCATTTTGGAATAATTGGATATGATGATGGAATTGATAATTATATTTCTGGTTTAAAAGATGGTGAAGATTCTAAATCTGCAAATAGATTTAATAAAATTGAACAAGCTCCTTTAGAAAAATTATTGCAATATAATGCTTATGATTCCTATTTTTCTATGTTATTATATTTGAAACAAAAAAAAGAAATGGATAAATATCAGTTAAAAGGTTTTAAATTGTTTTTAAAAGGTTCTTTAGAACTTTGTAAAATTCAGCAGAATGGAATTAATATTTGTGAATCTTTATTGAAAAATCATCTTTCTTTTTTAAAAAGAAGAATGAATAAATTAGAGGAGTTGATTTTAAATTCTGAAGAATCTAAAAAATGGTTAAATTTGAAAAGGAGTCAATTTAATTTTAATAGTAATGTTCAGTTATCCGAATTATTATATAATATTTTAAAATATAAGAAACCTAATGGACCAAAAACAAATGAAAAAGCATTAAATAAAATTGGGATACCTTTTACAAATAAAATATTAAGATGGAAAAAATTAAAAAAATTAAGGGATACATATTTAGCACAATTTGAAAGGGAGTCTATTAATAATAGGATTCATCCATTTTTTAATCTTCATCTTGTAAGCACATTTAGATCTTCAAGTTCTAATCCAAATTTTCAAAATATTCCTATTAGAAATGAAAATTCTAATAGGATAAGATCTATCATAATTCCTAGAAAAGGAAATAGATTAATAGGATATGATTATAAATCTTTAGAAGTTTGTATCGGAGCTTGTTATCATAAGGATCCTGAAATGATTAAATATATAACAGATCCTTCTACAGATATGCATCGGGATACTGCAATTGATTTATTTTTTAGAATGAAAGAAGATTTTGAAAACCCTGTTAAAAAAGAACAGATGAGGAAGGAAAGGTATATTGCTAAGAATGGATTTGTATTTCCATCTTTCTATGGATCTACTTCTAAAATTTGGAATGGAAAAGAAATTGGTGAGATTACTCAAAATATTTGGGAAGGTATTAATGAAAAAACTAAATTACATTTAAAATCTAATGGAATTAAATCTATATTTGATTTTCAAAAACATGTAGAAGAAATAGAAGATAGATTTTGGAATGAGAAATTTCAAATTTATAATGAATGGAAGCAAAAAATTTGGAAAGATTATCAACAGAAAAATTATGTTGAATTATATACAGGTTTTA
>JAHWHN010000187.1 GCA_019323235.1 Candidatus Woesearchaeota archaeon
CTACACTTTTAATCCTAGATCTGTTTTTCTCCCCCATTTAATTGAATCATTTAATTTTATTTATATATATTGTTGTAGTTAAAGTTAGTCATTATATTATAATCTTAAAATACTCTATAATAAAAACTATATTTAATATTACTAATTAGAAAATCTCATCTTCTTATTACATTCAAGACAAGTATAAATTAAATAATCATTATATTTTCTCACTCTAAGATTTTTCCCAGGAATTAAAAACTTATAACAATGTTTACAGAATTTTTTTCTAAGTTCTTTTGGAATTGGAACTTTAATCTTCATAGAAATCTTTCTAGCTAAATTAACATACTTATCACTATATTCGTAATTCTTATCAGCAAGCTTAAACAATTTAACAATTCTTTCTTTAGCTACCTTAGTTTGAATTGCTGGTTTTTGATTATATTTCCTCATATAATCAAAAAAATAAAAACAAATTTATAAACCTTGCCTATTTCAGTTCTCTAATTTCCTTAATTTCGAACTTATCGCCTTTTTTTCTGTCGAATTCTTGAAGTCTTTTATCTTTTTCTTCTTCTTCAACATCAACTTCTTCAACTAAAAAGTCAATAAATCTCTTAAACAAACTAGGTTTTTTATCTACTTTTTTAGAAATAATCTCTTCAACCTTATTATTTGGTTTTTTTGTAGTTACCTTCTTAATTACAGTTGGTTTAATTGAAACTTTAGTCTCTAATTTAGTAATTGCTTTCTTAAGAATATTTAAATCACTTTCTAAATCAGCAACATTTGATCTTTCTTTATTTAACATTTCTTCAAGAGATTTAATCTTTTCATCATAATCTTCTCTATCTGAAATTAATTTTTTCTTAAGTTCATCAATTGATTCTTTTTTAAATGTCTTAAACTCAGATTCTAATTGTTTAGCAATCTCTTTAACTTCTTTATTCTCAACTAATTTAGACATTTTCTTATCAAGATCTTTTTCTTTAATGAACTCATCAATATCTTTTGAGAACTTAGCATGAATATTCCTAATATCTTCTACATCAGATTTATTTTTAATTACTGTTGAATTAAATTCATCTTTAATCTTCTTAATTTCTGAATTAACATATTCTTTAGAATCTTTTGAAATAGACTCCATTTTAGAAATATTTTCCTTATAAGAATCATTGTGTTGAGAAATCTTTTGATCAATCTTATCAATTTTCTTAGAAATATCTTTTTTCTCTTTTTCTAAATCATCTTTAGTCTTTTTAACTAAATATTCATTTTCAACTTTATAATTTGACAATTTCTTATCAATATCACCTTTTAGAGAAATAAACTTCTTATCAAAATCCTTTTTATTTACAGATATTTCCTCAACATTCTCAAGACTGGATTCAATAACTTTAATTTTGTCAATGTCTGATCTTAAAAGTTTTAAAGTTTTAATCTCAGATTGTAACTCTTCAGCTAGAATTTTAAATGAATCAACTTTTTTAGATTCTTTAGCTAGTTTAGTAACTTTATCATTAGTTTGTTTAACAAAAGTTTCTGTTAATTTTCCTAATTTATTAATTTGCTTTTCTAGATTCATGAAATTATCAGTAATTCTTTTATCTAGATCAATATAGTTACTATCAACACTTTTAGTAACTGATTTAATATGTTTATCTAATTTCTCTTTAAAAGATTCTGAGAAATTACCTACCTCTTCTCTTAATATTTCAAAATCCTCTTTTGTTTCGTTAAGATCCTTTTTAATAGAAGCGAATGTGACTCTTAGAACTTTGTCTAACTTTGGAAGATACTCAATTTTAACTTTCCCTTGCATTTTAAACCCCCTAATACTAATAATACTAACTAAGTTTATTTTATAAAGATTATCTATATGGGAATAGTGTATTCCAGTAAATAATTCCTACCATTTATCTCTTTCTTTAGGAAAGTCGGGCCAAACTCTTGCACTAAATGTATCACAACAATGAACAAAAGCAGCCAATGGTCCTTGAACATTTACTTCTGGATTGTAATCATTTCCTTCACCATGAACATATTTTAAAGCATTCAAATGTTCATCAGTTAATTCAATCTCATATTCATCAATTTTACTTAAAATAAAATCTTGATAATTTTCAAAAGTATCTAATTCTTTTCTAAAGCTTTAATGCCTTCTAGTTTTTTACCAGAAATCAATTCTAGGAAAGCTCCGCCTGCTGTAGACGCATAAGTAAATTTTTTAGAAATATCTTTTATTGAATATAAAGTATCACCACCACCAACTAAACTTTTAGCTTTACTCTTAACAATTACCTTAGATAAATCTTTAGTAGCTTTATCAAAAGGTTTTATTTCAAACAAACCCATCGGACCATTCCAAATAATAGTTTTAGCATTACTTAAAATTTCAGAAAATAACTCAACACTCATTGGTCCTATATCATAACCTGCTTTATCTTTAGGCATGTCTCCAATTAACTTCATTTTTTTATCATTCAAAACCACATCAATTGGAAGAATAATTTTTTTACTTAATAATTTACAAGCTAAATTTAATTCATCTTTATCATACTTACTTGTTCCAACTTCATAACCTTGAGCTTTCAAAAAAGTAAACATCATGGCCCCACCAACTAAAACGGAATCAGCCTTTTTAACTAAATTTTTCAAAATATTTAATTTATCAATCTTAGCTCCACCCATTACTAAAACGAAAGGCTTCTTAATATTTTTAATAACCTTAGATATTTCATCAACCTCTCTTTTTAATTTCAAACCAGGATAAGATTTAATGTATTTTGTAATGCCGACAATAGAAGCACATTTCCTATGAGATACTGCAAACGCATCATTAACATATAAATCTCCAAGCAAAGCCAATTCTTTTGAAAACTTAGCATCATTAGTTTTTTCACCATCAAAAAATCTCAAGTTTTCTAACATTACATATTTATCTTTAGGAATATTAAAATCATCAATTTTTTTAATCTTAATTTTAGCTAATTTACTTAATTTCAATGCAACTTTATTCAACTTATACTTATCTTCTTTATTTTTAGGACGGCCCATGTGGCCCATAATAATTACTTGCTTAGCACTTTTTAGAAAATTTAAAGTTTCAATAGAATCTCTTAATCTAGAGTCATCCTTAATATTTCCTTTTTCATCAATAGGAACATCTAAGTCTAATCTTAATAATACTCTTTTACCCTCTAGTTTAACTTTATCTAATGACTTCATTTTATTTCAAGGACTTAAAATTTAAGTAATTTAATTAAATCAACAGTCCTTTTAGAATATCCTGCTTCATTATCATACCAGCTAAATACCTTCAGCATATCATCTTGAACTTGAGTTAATTTTGAATCGTAAATTGCTGAATGCTTATTACCAATAATATCAGTACTTACTAAATCATTCTCGCTATATTCAATAATTCCTTTCATTTTTCCAGAAGCAGCTTTCTTAATTTCTTTATTAACATCTTCAACACTAGCTTTTTTCTTCAAAACAACTGATAAATCAGTAATACTTCCATTTGGAGTAGGAACTCTGATAGCTCTACCATCTAACTTCCCTTTTAAGCTAGGAATAACTAAAGTAACTGCTTTAGCAGCACCAGTTGAAGTAGGCACAATGTTTATAGCTGCACTTCTAGCTCTTCTCAAATCTTTATGAGGAGCATCAACTAATCTTTGGTCAGCTGTATAAGAATGAACAGTAGTTAACAATCCAGATTTTATACCAAATTTATCGTTAATTACCTTAACAACTGGAGCAATAGAATTTGTAGTACAAGATGCATTTGAAACAATATCATCTTTTTTAGTTAAAGAATTTTCATTGACTCCAATAACAACTGTTTTAATACTTGGATCTTTAGCAGGAGCTGATAAAATTACTTTTTTAGCACCGGCTTTAATATGTTTGGAAGCTAAATCTTTTGTTAAAAAAATACCAGTTGATTCAATAACAACATCAACATTCAATTTACCCCATGGTAATTGTTCTGGATCTCTTTCCGCAAAGATAGGAATTTTCTTTCCATCAACAATAATATGTTTACTATCATAAGAAACTTTTTTATTTAATTTACCATGAACAGAATCATAAGTTAAAAGATGGGCTAAAGTAGCAGTATCTGTTAAATCATTAATCCCAACAACTTTAATACTCTTCTCCTCTAAAATATTTTTAAAAACTAATCTACCAATTCTACCAAAACCATTTATAGCTACATTCATTACAACACCTCTTTTTAATTTATATTTAATTTAGTAAACATCGAATATTAAATTCAATGCATTAACAATGTATTTCCATATGAAAAATAAAGATAATGGATAAAATACTAAAAACCAAATTATTGATGAATCTGAAAATTGAGTAATTACTGAAGTAATCTCAAAGTAAAATGAATTAATCAGAACAGTAAATAATCCATATACTGCCCCATAAGCCCCAATCTTATCATTTCTATCATTAATTGGAACTTTTTTCATAGTTGTAATGAAAATAATATTCCATAAACCCCATAAAATACTTCCTAAATATAATCCAGGTAATCTTCCTATAACATTAATGCTACCTGTAAAAGATAAAAATAGTAATAATATTGGTGAAATTATCGCAGGTAAAATCATACCAGCCACGAATGCTTTAAAATATCTCATATTCCCTATTACCCCTCTCTAATATATAAACTCTTTGAAATTTTATTATTTATTTCTTTTTTTTACCAGCATTTACTTTCGTAAATTCTTTATTTATTTTATCAAGTTTTTTACTCATTACTTCTAAAGTCTCAACAATTGAATCAATCTTCCTGTCATATTTCTTAAAAGTAAAAATCTTGTGTAAAAACATTACTACATATAATCCAAACAATCCTCCAATCATGTAACTGACTGCCCACATTATATTTCCGATGACGCTTCCAACAGTCGTAACAACTGGGAGACTTGAATTTAAATCAACCATATTCAAAAATTAGATAAATACCTTTATATATTTTTCTTTATCTAGACTTAAATATGGAACTGACTCCTGAAATAAAAGCTCAATTGCAAGAGCAAAAAAAGAATTGTCCTTATTGTTTATTGTTAAAAGGAGAAATCCCTTCATCTTCAGTATATGAAGATAAATACATGAATGCAGTAATGCATATAGATAATTGGAGAGAAGGTCATATCTTACTATTGCCAAAAGAGCATTATCCCATACTTCCCTTAATGCCTGCAGATGAATTTAAACATATTTTTGGTAGTATCCCAAAATTAATTAAAGCATTGAAAAAATCATTTCTTTCTTTTGGCTGTAATGTAATTATTGCAAATGGTGGTGCTGCTGGACAACAATTACCTCATTTTTGTGTAAATATAGTTCCAAGAGATACTTCTGATAAATTTGATTATTTCTCATTTAACAAGCCAGTAAATTTAGACCAAGAAAATCTAAAAAGTGTAAATGAAATGTTACATCAAAACGTTCCAATAATGATGAATAATCATTTTGGTAGAAATCCTGCAAAATGGCATAATGGAAATATCAAAAGGGCAGAGTTCATAGAAAAAATAGAAAATCAAAAAATAATCTACGAAGATGAAAAATCAATAGTGTTAATTCCGAAAAACCCACAATGTATTGGACATATGGTTATTTATTCACAAGAAGAAGAAAAATTAATTGAAAAATTATCAGATGAATCTTCATCTCATTTATTTTATGTAGCATCATTTTGTTCAACTGCGGCATTTGAGGGTTTGAAAGCAGCAGGTTCTAATATAATATTAAAAAGTGGAAAGTCTAAAGATAATCCTCATGGAAGATTAGAAATTCACATTTTACCAAGATTTGAAAAAGATAAAATTAACTTAAACTTTAATTCAAACCAAGATCCTGAAAAGATGGAATTATTAGCAAAAAAAATTAAAGAAAATATTTGGTTAATGCAGACTGGAAAGCCTAAGAAAAGAGTAGTAATTGATTTAGATAAAGAAATCCCTGAAGAAATAATCAAAAATCCAGATTCAAAGAAATTGGAATTAAAAAAACCAATCAATGAGATTGAAGACGCAATAAGTAAAATTCAAAAGTCTTAAATATATGTTTATTCTAATATTTAGTTATATAATCAAAAATCATAATAAAAATGACTCATGAATTAAATAATCGGGAATTAATGTCTCTAAGAAGAGTGGCTGTAGTGGCAGTTAAGAAAATATTTTCTTTAGCTGAAGATGAACAAAAATCATTCTTAAAAATAGCTAAAGACGATCCAGAAAAATCTAAATTTAGATTTGAAAGAATTATTCATGATATTAGAAAAGAAGAAATCAAATTAAAAGAAGTTCATAAAATCTTAGAAGAAATTGAAGAAAATATGATTCGTCAAATGCATAAAGTTAAAGATCGTGCAAATGAATCTCACAAATTAGGAAGTGTGCAACAAGATATAGATTATGAAATTAGTTTATTCTCAAGATTTTTACGTTCAGAATCTCAAAATGTATTAAAAGAACGTAAAGAAATGAAAGAACTTAAGAAAGTTGCTTAAACTTTTCATTTTCTTAAATTAATTCTTAAAATTTATATACTAATGAATCATAAATTAATGAGAGGTGTATAAATGACAATAGTTACTGGTAAAAATATTCTTGAAAAAGCAAAAAAAGGCAAGTATGCCGTTCCACATTTCAATGTTTCAAACATGGAAACAATCCAAGCTGTTTTTAATGTATGTGATAGATTAAAAGCTCCAGCATTTATTTCTTTATCTGAGACAGCTATAAAATATATGACCATTCCAACGATAATTAGTTTATTTGATACTTATGCAAAAAGAACAAAAGCAAATTTCGCATTACATCTAGACCATGGGAAAAATATGGATGTAATTAAAGATTGTATTAACTCTGGTTTTACATCAGTAATGATAGATGCTTCTCATGAGGAATTTAAGAAAAACATTCAACTAACAAAAAAAGTAGTGGGATGGGCAAAAAAGAAGAAAGTATCTGTTGAAGCAGAACTTGGTACAATTGGCGGAAAAGAAGATTACGTTAAAGGTAACATAATTTATACAGATCCTTTCCAAGCAAGAGAATTTGTAAAACAAACTGGTTGTGATTCATTGGCAGTTGCAATTGGAACTTCTCATGGAGCATATAAATTCCCAGGAAAATCTCATTTAAACATGGATGTTTTAAAGTCCGTTAAAAAATTAGTAACGATACCTTTAGTATTACATGGTTCATCAAATATCCCTCAAGAATTAATTAAAAAAGCTAACAAATACGGAGCTAAAATAAAGAATGCTCATGGTGTTTCTGATGCTGATGTAAAAAAGGCAGTTAAAAGTGGAATCTGTAAAATAAACATTGATTCTGATTTAAGAATTGCTTTTGATGCTGGGATGAGAGAATATCTAATGAAAAATCCATCATCTATTGATTATAGAGCAATGTTAACTGCATCAAGATTAGAAATGGAAAAAGTAATTGAGCATAAAATTGAAGTTCTAGGTTGTAAGAATAAATGTTAATCTTTTAATTTTTTTCTAATTTCTTAATTATTTCCAAAATATCTTTTGGTTTATCACAAATAAAACTAGGGTTTTCTTTTTTTAATAATCTTTTAGTATTAAAACCCCAAGTTACTGTAATACACTTTAAACCAATTTTATTACAAGCTCTAACATCTCTTACTTCATCACCAACATATAAAGTCTCATCTTTCTTTAATTCTTTACTTTTCAAAACACTCTTTAGTGATTTATGTTTTCCAAAAATAGACTTACTAGAATGAATAAAATCAGTATCTAATTCATTATTCTTAATTACAGAAGAAATATTAACTCTGGAATTTGATGATAAAATCCCAACTTTATAATTTTTAGATAGTTTATTAAGAACAAATTTAATATCTTTAAATAATTTAATTTCATCAATTCTTTTATGCATCATCTTTTGAGTCTTTCTTACATAAAATGGAACTTCTAATAATGAAATCTTAAAATCTTCTCTAATTACTTGAAAAGGTCCTTTAGATCTAAGAGAATTAAAATTTTTAATACTTAATTCTTTATTCTCTTCTTTAGCAATCTTTTTAACACAATCAATAGCCAAAGAGAAAGTATCTGCCAAAGTTCCATCCATATCGAAGATAATAGTTTTAATCATTCTAATTAAAAAAACTAAAATATATATAAATCCTCCTTTTTCGAAATACAATACTTAATAAACTTCAAAAAAAATTAATAAAAAAATGGTATGGCAAGACATAGTAATCTCAATAGCAAATGTATTATTCACATTCTCACTTTTAAACCAAGTAATACACGGATTTAGAAGTAAAAAAACTTCAATTACATATTTAACGTCTGGTTTAACTACGATTGGTTTAATTGCAATGACTACTGCATTTTTTTCATTAGGATTATATTATTCTGGATTTAGTGCTGGAACAAACGCCTTATTGTGGTTTATACTATTTATTCAAAGAATTTTGTATTAATTATCTAAAGGTTTAAATAGTTCTTTATCAATTATATGTCGAGGTGATATTATGTGTTTAGCTAAATGGTCCAAAAAAAAGATTAAAAAAATGAATCTATTTGATTTTGCAATCTGGAAAATATCTATTGCTATTTTCGGTATTGTTGTTGGTGCATATATTTCTGACTTTGTAAAAAGTTATGTATGGTATTTTGTAATTGCATTTGTATTATTATATGGAATGCTACTTAACAAAATATTAAGAAAATAAATAAATCTTATTTTTTTACTTTTATTATTTTATTTTTATTAAAAAATAGTTATATTCAGGATATCTTTTTAAATAAAATCTATTTTTAAAATTATTATGATTGATGAAAAAGTAGATGATTTGTTCAAAGAAGAATTTATGAATATATCTCTTGGAAACTTATCAAGATATTCAGCAGCATTTATTTTTTTACCTAGTGCTTTATCAGACAATAAATGGTTATTATCTTCATTTTTTGTATATTCTTTTATGGGAGCATATTTCGAGCATAAGGGAAGAAAAGGTTTTAAAATTGATTTTAGTGATTATATTTTGAAAGAGGATGTAGATGGAGAGTTGAATAAAGCATCAGGTTTTTCATATGGCGCAGGTGTTTGCGGTTCTTTAGCCTATCTTGCAGAAATGCCTTTGTTTGGGATTATGAGTTTATTTGCAGTAGGGATTGCATACCATTATCAATCACAATCTAAAGATATTTTAGTAAAAAACAAATTAAAAAAATTATATAAATAATCATTGATTAAAATAATCTTCTTCAACTTGATCTAAAGTAGATATTTCTTCAATTCCCTTATCTTTATGTCTCAAATTTTTAACTCTAGGAAATCTTAAAGCATACCCAGAAGAATATGAAGGGCTTTTTTGAATTTCTTCAAACTCAATTTCTAAAACAACTTTAGGAATAACTTTAACTTCCTTACCTTTTTCATAAACAATTGAAGGTTTCAACAATTTAGTCATATCTCCTAAACTCAAACCATCATCAGAAACTTCTTTAAAACCCGTACCAACTTTACCGACATCTAAAAATTCTCCATCTTTACCAATACAAGCAACAGTGAAAGATGAAAACCAATTAGCTCTTTTTCCCTCTCCCCATTCAGCTCCAGTAACAACCAAATCTAAAGTGTCCATAGTTGGTTTAATCTTAACACCATAACCAACTCTTCTTCCTGGTTTATAAGGACCTGATAAAGACTTCATCATAGCCCCCTCATTACCTGAATTTATAGAAGAATCATAAAATGCTTCAGCTTCTTTAACATTCTTAACAATTTTTTGTTCTGCTAAAGTAATTTTTTCATTACTCTTAACAATCTTTGAAATTTTATCTCTTCTTTCTTTGAAAGGTTTATTTAGATAATTTTCACCTTCAAAGAACATAATATCGAAAATTCTTAAAACAACAGGAACATCTTTAACTAATTGATGAATATCATATTTCCTTCTAATCCTTTGAGAAATATTTTGGAAAGCTAAATACTTTCCAGATTTATCAACTCCAATAACTTCTCCATCTAGAATACATTCTTTAGCAGAAACTTTTTCTTCAATCATCTCAACAACATCTGGAAATTGTGTAGTTACATCTTCAGAACTTCTAGTAAATAATTTAATTTTATTACCATTTTTATGAACTTGAACTCTAAACCCATCATATTTATACTCAATAGCGGCAGGACATCCAACACGTTCAAAAGCATCTTCAAAACCACTTGCTTTAGGATATAACATTAATTTCAAAGGCCTTAAAGGTTTTAATTTAACATCTTTTAATCCCTTAACACCTTTAGTTTTAGCAATTAAAGCTACTTCTGAAAAATCATTCAATAAATCATAAGCATTTTGTACTAAATCTAATAATTCATTATAAACATCTCTGGCTTTACTTTCGGTTTCAGCATAAATAAAATCAGCATATGGTAATTTGTCAATTGATGTAAAATTAACCTCTGGAGCATCAAATTTATATTTTAAATCATTTGCACAATACATACATAATTTAGTATTGGGCATTATCTTATCACATCTAGAACATTTTGAGAAAACTCCATATACTTTTGGGAAATATGCCCAGACAATTGCATCTCTCAATACACCATCTCCAACACC
>JAHWHN010000188.1 GCA_019323235.1 Candidatus Woesearchaeota archaeon
AACCTAAAGAATTTTAAATTGCCCTTCATAACTACCTTTTTCATTACATTTTCTCATAATAGTATTCTCCTATCTTAATCTTTGATAAATCAATGATATAAAATCAATATGTTCTTGCTTTTGAAAATCACATCTAATTATATGTACTGGAATTGGAAAGTTTTCAATAAATTGAGAAAAATCAGGATATTCATTTTGAAATTTCAAATTAGTTTTACCTGAAATAATAGGATCAATATCATCAAGTTTAGATAATTTCCATTCTTCTTCAGACAATAGTTTGTGAATTACATTAATTCTTTCTAAACCATCAATTACAAATTGCTCTCTTTTGTTTGTCATTGTCCCATTTTAAAAAACCATTATTGTATTTTGGTTTAAATACATTTTCAAATTCTTGGTTTTTGATGTAGTGACATGATCTTAGTTCATTATATATAATCAAATCTTGTTGTGGCGTTACATTAAAGTCTATTTTTTTAAACATTGTTTTACCCTCAAATAATTGTAATTCCTTTCAAACTGCTATAATATTTTCTATAAACATCATTCAAAACATTGTTTGCAAAATTTTGTTGAGGTTGTTCTGAATTAATAATGCGATCTAAAATATTGTTTAAATGCTCATTCAAAATTTTATTTGTCTCGCTTGTATCAAGTCCATCTTTACTTATAAGATAAAGTAGTTCTTTATTCAACTCTCTAAGTTTATAATAAAATAATGCGTTTCCAAAACGTTCTGGATGTTTAAAAAAATAAGAAGATGTATTTTCGAATTCATTATTTATAGCATAAAAACTATTAATTCTACTTTCCAATCTTGCTTTTAGTTCATCAATCGTTATATTCATTTTAGTTCCTGTTTTGTTTCAAATATTTTCAAAGCATTTTTAGGTGGATTGTAAATTTTCTCAAACCGTCTGATTGTTCCTTCGACATTTCTTCCATCGTTTCTATTTTTTACATTTTGCGATGCAACCTCTGAATTATTTTCAAAATAAATACATCTTATATTATGTTTAGGATACATTGAAAATAATTTATCGATAGCTATTTTTAAAATCCTATCGTCACAGAAATTAACATCGCAAATAATGATATTACCTTCTTGTGGCAATTGTGAAAGAGATGTAATATCATCAACTACAATATACTCTTTATTTTTATTTAATTGATTTGCAAGATAGGTTTTTCCGCTACCAGGTAAACCAATGATAAGTATGATTTGATTAAGCGTCATTATTGATAAGTTTGTGTTCTACTAAAAAATCAAAAATAGTTTTTAGTTTTATACTTTTTATAGCATACACAGTATAATTTCCGTAATATTCATTTTTTGAAAATTCATCAACAGTTGTCAGTTTTAATAATTCTTTATATTGTGTAAAATTCATTGATGGGCACACATTATTTAAAATGTTGTCCAATACATCAAAATTTGGTTCATCTTCTATATCAACAGGATAATGTGGTTCACTATCTTCTTCGTCCCAACAACTTCCACCTTCCTCTCCACCAATAATCCATTTAATATAGATTTTTTCTTTATTAGTTTTAGCAATTTTTCGTGCTATTTTAAGAAATTCTTTGTAATTCATAAAAATCTACTAGTTAGAGTTATTAATAAGATTGTGTTCATTTAAGAAATTCCACACATCTTCTACTTTTATACTATGTTGCATATTAAGTTCTATAATATCACCATATTCATCAGTAAATTGATCTACATCTATTAACTCGCATAATTTTCTATAATTAAAAATACTAATTGATGGACATAATTCAAGCAATACTCTATCTAAAATTTCAAATTCTTGCCCTTCATCAAAATTTCTCCAATCACTACGAATAATTAAGCTTATCAACTATTTCTTGAAATTCATTGCGGTTCATAATTTTTCCTTAATCAAATTTAAAGCTTCTTTGTTTTTACGAAAACATATACAATGAATAAGTTTTTCATCAACATCAAATCCAAGTCTATCCAACAATTGCAAAAGTGAAGTACAAAAATTTTGAGTATCGCCATAACTATTAATTTGATTTATTAGTTCTTTGTAAATTTCTTTTTCTACTAAATCTCTATTTAAACAATTGCAACTCATTTTTATTTTATCCTTTATGAAACTTTAACTTTAGCGATACTATCAAAAAAACCATTTTCTGACTTAAAAACTCTGCATTCAAATCTAAACAAAGCGATACCAGTCGAACCTTTGCTAAAGTGTCTACCACAAACATAAACAGAGATATAAACTTCTAAATATTTTCTTGGTGGAGAAATTTCATTCCCATCTTCATCAAATTTAAGTAACTTCTCCTTAATGCTACCTCCAAAATCTACAACCTTGATAGATTCAAAAAGTACTGGTTGTGTTTGAAATTCTTCTGTTTCAAATTCAATAGAAATCTTTCCATTTTTCACAACTTGATTAAATTCTGTAATTCTTGCAAATATTCCTCTCTTTTTTAATTCAGTTTGAATCAATTCTCTGATTTCAGACAATGCTTTTATATTCAATT
>JAHWHN010000189.1 GCA_019323235.1 Candidatus Woesearchaeota archaeon
CCTAGCAATTATATAATATTTTCTTAAATTATCTCTCTTTTTAAATTTATCTGTACCAATTAATTCCATTAAATTAGCTTTTCCTCCATTGAAATGAACTGCAATAGGATTAATATTATTATAAGAAAACTCTCCATCATAACATATTTCTTCATCATATAATTCACCAATATGTAAAACCATTGAAGGAGATAAATAATTTGCAGAATATTTAAAATAATGAATCAGTATATTAGCTAAAGGCTGGTCATTATGAAACTCAATTATATTTGAAGAAGAAAGAATCCAACATAAACTTACAAAATTATTAAATGTTTTAGCACTACTTCCAAAGAATCCAGTACATAGACTTAAACTATTATCAATTTTATTTAAATAATCTTCTTGAGATGATGAAAAAGAAAAATCAGTAATCCTCATCCATGTTTTAATCAAATCAATTTTTCCAATTTTATTGAATTCAGGAACAATATTAATCTTATCTAAATTTAAAAAATTAAAAATCTCTTTGATGGGTTTTTGAAAATAAATATCGGCATCAAAAAAACAAATTTTTTCATAATTAAAATACTCTTTAGATATTAAAGAAAGATAAATGAATTTTAAAGGATATGCCCAAAAATAAGTAGGTATTGAATCAATTTTATCCCGAGAGAGATTGTTCTTATTTAACAATTCATGAAAATAAACAATCTCAACATCATACTTCTTGAAAAAATCAATTTGTTCTTCGTTAAAAGATTTAACCTCTAAAAATTTACCAGGATTATCCCAGGTTCCATCAATAGTATTATCACATACAATTATTTTATCTCTATACTCACCATTAGTTCTTAAACTTTCAACAAAAATTTTTAATTTATCAAAATATTTCGCATTTCCACCAGTAATAATTAGATTCATTTTATTTAATTAAATTATTCCAATATTGATATATTTCTTCATCCGTCATTGTTCTATATTTTGAATATTTTACTTTTTTAAAATATGAAAACAAATACGCAGTATTAATTGGACCTAGTATTTTGGAAATTAAATTAAAATACTGACCACCCAATTTTTTGGAATTAACCGCGGGTGTTTTAAGCCAACAATCTAAAAGAGATTCTTTAATTTCAGACTTAAATTCCTTTGGTATTATTCTCCATAAATGAAATGCAAGTTCACCAAGTAATTCATTAATATTATCATCAGAACAATTATCGACAAATTCTTTGATTAATAAAGTCGAAGACATAGTTAATTTCTCCCAATTTTTACTTAAATTTAAACCCTCGGCATTAACAACCACATTATAAAAACCTTTTAATTTTTCAACTCTTGCTTTATTTACAGATAAATTAAAAAGAAACCATTTATCATCTGCAGCATAAGAAAATTTATCAGACGCTTTTACTGTCAAATTATTCATACAATGATCTAAATATTTTTTCTTAAAAACAAAAGTATTTAATACTGGTTGAATCTTCATAAAAAGGTCATCAGAATTAACTGATTCTTCATAAACAACATTTGAAGTTATTTCTATATCCCCGCTCTTCAATCTTCTTGCATTTTGGTAATCGGTATATGATACATCTAAATTTTTAGAATTCATCAACTTAATTTGGTCTTCTAATTTATTTATTGCAATTATATCATCTGAATCTAAAAATTGAATGTATTTCCCTTCTGCATTTTCTAAACCTTTCAATCTTGCAAAAAGGGGACCTTGATTTTTTTGTCTTATGTGTTTTATTTTAAGTTCATTAAATTCTTTCATTTGTTCAGATAAAGGTACATCAGAACCATCGTCCACCACAATAATTTCATAATTTAGATTTTTTACTGCTTTTCTTACACTTTGTAAACTATGTTTTAATGAATCTATTCTGTTAAATGCTGGAATAATTACGGATATATCAGTCATTTTAATGCATCATACCTCCCGCAATAACCCCTCCATTTAATAAAATTCAACTTATTCATAAAAGCTTTAGATTTAAAAAAAGATCTTAATTTTCTTGGTAATACTGTGCTCGATTTTATTTTATCATAAGGACAAATATTATGAATTTGTAAAACTTTAACCCAACTAAAACTGGACC
>JAHWHN010000190.1 GCA_019323235.1 Candidatus Woesearchaeota archaeon
CAGAATGTATGAATAATCTTACTAAAGGTAATGCGAATATCAGAACTAAGCCCGCTTTTAATACCACATTTAATGAATTTAATGTGCTATATTTTACAGAAGCATAATTCATTTTGTAAAATAAAACACAAAATAAAGATATAACTATGAATGCGAAGCCAGGCAAGTATAGTGGTTGTAAACTAGAACTCAAAGTTGTACCAAATATATTCTCAAATGTTATTACAAAAGATACAAAATATTTTTTCAAAAAATTCATTCTTGTTAGTAATAAGAATATTGATAATAATAAATAAGGAAGCCATGCTTTGAATAAAGACATTTTACTTTTTGTTTCATTGTTTGAGATGAAGGTTGATTTCCATTCTGATAACCATTTGCTTTTTACTTCAAAGTCCCATTTTTCATCTTTGAATACTTTTAATTTGATTAATGAAACCATTACAAACATTCCAATTAAAGATCCAACTAATGAAGGGAATTCTGGACCAAAGAAAAATGCGGTCAATAAGTAAGGTATTGCAAAAACAATTCCTGAAACTAAAGAAAATTTCCATAAACTTAAACCATCTTTAATTGATTTTTTCTTACCAAAGAATTTTGTTAAAACTAATACCATAATTAAAGGAATTAGTAAACTAATTATTGAATTTATTAAAGCTGAATAATTTGTTATTAATTTAATTTGTTCAGAAGTTAAAATATTATTAGCTCCTTGTGTTACACCAATTAAAATAGGAGTTCCTACTGCACCAAAAACAACTGGTGTTGAATTTGCAATTAATGCTACAACTACTGAAGCTAAAGGAGGGAATCCTAATACAACTAATAATGGAGCTACTATTGCAGCAGGTGTTCCAAAGCCTGATGCACCTTCTAAAAAAGCTCCAAAGAAAAAAGCAACTATGATTGCTATTTTTCTTTTATCTTTTGATAATGATGTAAAACCTTTTTTTATTCTATAGAAAGAACCTGATTTTTTTAATATATTTAATAATAAAACAGCACCAAAAACAATATACAAGATGCTAACCATAATTACAATTCCTTCTAAAATTGAAGCAACAATATAATTATTATCAACTTTCCAAACAAAGATAGAAATTAATAAAGTTATTATAAATGAAATGAACATACTAAGTCTTGCACTTTTTCTCATTAATACTAAGAAGAAGAATATTGATAGTATTGGTATTAGTGCAATGATAGTAAATCCTAAGTTTTCCATAATTTAAAATTTAGATTTGAAGTATATAAATTATTCGTTAATTATTTTTTTACCTAGAATTTCATACTCTCCTTTGTATTTATCAACATCACCAATTATAATTACATCTTGTCCATCATTCAAATCTAATTCTTCAAAGAAAATTACTTTTACAATATTTGTTCTTTCTATTTCTAAAAAAGTTAAGTCATCTCGAACATCAATCTTCTTTATTTTTCCAGATATCTTAACAGTATTTTCAAGATGTGTTTCTATATTTGAAACTTCTTCTAAATCTTGAGTTTCATATAATATGAAAAGTCCAGTAATGCCAAGACTCATTACTATTAAAGAAATAATTAGTAAGATTTTTTCTTCCATATTATTAAACCTATAATTATTACCATTAAGTTAAATAAAACAATTAGATAAATTCTTCCAAAGATATTTTTTTCTACAATAGACTCTTTCAAGAATTCATTAGATACCACAGGAATTGTTATTTCATATAGCATGCCTTTCCCAGTTTGTATTTTCACAAAACCATTTTTATTATTTTTCACATTAAATTTTAGTTTAGAAGTACTATTTTGTTTTAATAATAACTCATTTGTTTCAAATTCTAAAATATCTGAATTGATTAAAACATTTACTTCTTTTAGTTCTGAATTAATTATGTAAAAATAATCAGTTTCGTTTAATTTAATTATTGAGGGAGATGCTCCAATTCCATTTGCATTTACTAATGAAAAGGATAATAAAAATAAAATGAAAAATAAAATTAATTTCATTCTGACCTCTTTGCTGATAATACAATATCATTAGAATAACTAGTAGAATTATCAGAAATAAATATTTTGAAACTCAAACCATTTCTTTTTGAAGGCATTAAGTTTAAGTTAACATTTGTTTTTTCTACAGTTAACTTTCCAGAATTTTGAGAAGTAAAACTATTGTTATCAAATGAGAAGTATGCTTCTTCAAATACAACATTTTTTTCTTTAGAAGGATTTAATTTTATTTCAAAATCTAAGTTTACATTTCCAATGTTTTTTATTGTTGGTTTTGTTTGTGTTGACATGTCTTCATCACCATAAATAAAATAGTTTTTGTTTTTATCAGTGATGTTTAAAGTTAAATCATAAGTATCTAACTTAAATGCCACTAAATCTTTTATTTCATATTGTAATTCTTTACTTACACCATCAACTAAAATCTCAGAATTATAAAATCCGGGCAATTTGTCATAATTAATTAAAATCAATGAACTATATAGTGCAGAAGTTTCATTTATTACTTTTATTAAAGTAGAATTTTTGCCATTAAAACTAACATTATGGATATTATCAACACCATTTTTGTTTGTAATGATGTAATTGAATTTTACAACTTTATCAGTACCAGGATTTGGGATGATTTCTATTTTATCATTAGTTAAACTTGAATCACAACTAATATTCTCAATAAAAATTATTTCTGATTGAAATTCTAAATTTATTTTAATATAATTTTGAGTATTATTTATTTCAGGAGTGAATTCTGAAGAATATAACTTCGGTTCTGAAGAAATAAAATCATTTGAATTATCTTTAGAATCTGATTTTCTTAGTAAAGAAAAACCTTGATCTACTTTTAATGCTGGTGTTGAGAAATAGCATTCGTTTTCTATATTTTGAGAATTACCCCAGCCTATTTTATCAATTAAGGTATTATTTTCATCATATAAAAAAATTCCATAATCAATGTTTCCCAAAGTTAAAGAATCTTGTAAATCCGCATTAAACCAAGCCAAATTGTCTTTTTCATTATCCCAACCCTCATCTGCAATTAAAAAATAACTTTTTGGTTTAATTTTTGTTCCTAAAGGGATTTCTACATCTACATTTAATTTATGATTAATTATTTTCCAATTAGAAATGTTTACAAAATCATTTTCTTCATTGTATAGTACTAGAGCTTCGCCACCGGTTTCAGAATTTATTGGGTCATAATATACTTCCTCAATCCTTACTGCATTTACTACATTTAAAGTAATTATTAATAGAGCTAACGCTATTATTAAACTTAATATTTTCATATTTTTCACCTCAGTTTTTTATAAAATTATTTAGAAAATATTTTTTATAAAATGTATTAAGAAATAATTGTAATTTTTCTAAATAGTTTAGAATTTATTCAGAAAATTAGAGTTAACACTAACTTAAAAAGATCAATGATTAAAAAAAAAGAATTTGGTGACTTATGAGGTTTCATTTTAAAAGAAAAATGAAAACCGTGCATAGATAAAGAGTGTATAACGAAGCGTTTAGTAACCACATGCTGAATATCTCGTTGCCTTAACACTTACACATTGGTTCTATCAAACCTGTCTTTTACAGGAGCTTCTTATGTCTCTTTTCGAGGCGAATTTCGTGCTTAGATGCTTTCAGCACTTAGCTCTTAAAGCGTAGCTGCCCTGCATACCTTGTCAGATAACAGGTAGACCAGTGGCTTCGAAGTACCGTTCCTCTCGTACTAGATACTCCTTCCTCTCAGACATTAATACATTTCCAGTAGATATCAAACATACTGCCTCACAGCGTACTGAACCCAGCTCACGATCCCTTTTAATAAGTGAACACCTTCACCCTTGGATGCTTCTGCACACCCAGGATAGGAAGAGCCGACATCGATGTAGCAAACCGCGCCGTCGATATGAACTCTCGGGCGCGACAACTCTGTTATCCCCGGAGTAACTTTTCGGTCATCTCTGGCCCCCATCAATGAGGACACAGAGGTTCGCTAGACCACACTTTCGTGGTTGGAATCTTTCATGTTAAGAATCCAATCAGGCTAGCTTTTGCTCTTGCGCTCTACAACGGATTTCTGACCCGCTTGAGCTAACCTTAGGGCCCCGCCGATATTTTTTCGGCGGGGTGCCACCCCAGCCAAACTGTCCATCTGTCGGTGTCCTCGCATATTACGAGTAAATGATGTGAACTCCAAAGAATGGTGTTACATTTTCGCCTAACCAGAAGCCCGAAAGCAACTGGGTCGAACAGCTCCCATTTACGCTGTGCGTTAAAATCCACATCACAGCAACAGACTACAGTAAAGTTTCACGGGGTCTTCGCTTCCCACTGGAAATCCCTGGCCTTTACACCAGGATAGAGTGTTCAATGGCTTCCAACTGGGGACAGTGGAGATCTCGTTACGCCATTCATGCAAGCCGTCAATCAAACGGCAAGGCATTTCGCTACCTTAAGAGAGTTATAGTTACCCCCGCCGTTTA
>JAHWHN010000024.1 GCA_019323235.1 Candidatus Woesearchaeota archaeon
AGTTTGTTCTATCATTACTACACAAACCAAAAGTATTATTCTTAGATGAACCAACAATAGGATTAGATGTAGTGGTAAAGAAAAATATTAGAGAGTTAATTAAAAAAATAAACAAAGAAGAGAAAGTAACAGTAATTTTAACATCTCATGATATGGGTGATGTAGAAACTATTTGTAAAAGAGCAATTATAATTAATCATGGTAAAATAATATATGATGGAAATATTTCAGACATTAAAAAGAAATACATGAAGAAAAAGATTATCAAAATGGTTTCAGATACACCAGTTAAAGAAATATCTCAAGATGGGGTAGATGTATTAAAGAAAACTAAATTTTCATTGGATATAGAAGTTGATACCACAAAAACTACAATGAAGAAGATAATTGATTTATTAGCAAAAAATAATGATATTAACGATTTAACAATTGAAGAAGAACCAATTGAAGAAATAATTGAAACAATATTCAAACAATGACTTTTATAAAATATTATGAAATGGCGAAAATCAACTTCATAAATAGTTTTGTTTATACTTTTGATATTTTGTCAGGTTCTGTATTTGTAGGTTTAATTATTTTTATTTTCATAAACTTATGGAAGGCAGTTTATGGAGATCAATTATTAATTGAAGGATTCACTATTTCAATGATGTTGTGGTATCTTGTCATGACAGAATCATTAGTAACATCTCAAGGAAAAATAATCCAAGACATTGGTGTTGATGTAAGATCTGGAAACTTAGCTAACGTACTAAACAAACCTTACAATTACATATCATATAAGTTTTCAACACAATTAGGAAGTTCAATATTTAAATTTGGAATGACTTTCATAATGGCTTCAATAATTGTTTATATTTTTTTGGGTGGCATTAAAGTATCATTAATTTCAATACCATTAATTTTGTTAATAGTGCTATTATCAATGACACTTTATTTTTTAATAAGTGCCTTTTTAGGACTATTTGCATTTTGGCTTGAAGACACAGAAGCTCTTCATTTTGTATACCAAAAAGTGATTTTCACAATTGGTGGTATGTTAGTTCCTTTAGAAATATTTCCAGCTTGGTTAGCTAAAATTTCAATAATCTTGCCTTTTTCATATATAGCATATCATCCAGCAAGATTATTTGTATTATTTGATTTTCCAACATTCATAAGAGTATTTTCAATGCTATTAATTTGGATTTTAGTAATGACAATCTCAATAACTATCTTATATAAAATTGCAGTAAGGAAGGTGAGTGTAAATGGTGGTTAAACATATTAAACTACATTTAGAATATATCAAAATTGCATTAAGTACTGCAATGGAATATAGATTCAACTTTTTTTCTCAAGTCTTTGGGATGGTTTTGAATGATGCTGTTTGGGCAGTATTCTGGCTATTATTTTTTAGTAAATTCAAAACTGTTGGAGGATGGGATGTATTTGATATGTTAATGTTATATTCCATAATTACAATCTCTTTTGGTATCAGTGGATTCTTATTTGGAAATAGAAATACTTTTGCATCAATGATTGCAGAGGGAAAGCTAGACTTTTATATGGTATTACCTAAAAACGTATTTTATCATCTATTGGTATCAAGAAACAGTTTTATGGCTTTTGGAGATATAATCTTTGGACTAATAATATCATTTTTCGTATTATCACTTGATAAAATACCTTTATTTATACTATTATGTATATTAAGTACAATAATATTTACAACTTATGCTACAATAATGAACAGTCTAGCATTTTGGTTTGGAAATACTCAAGAGTCAAGTAGACATTTAGTAATGGGAACTTTATCATTATCATCTTATCCATTCCCAATATTTAAAGGATTTTCAAAATTTTTACTATTAACAGTATTACCAGCAGGATTTATGTCTGGAATTCCAGTAGAAATTTTAAAAGAATTCAATTTAGTGTGGTTTTTATCAACTTTAGGATTTAGTGTATTAATATTACTATTGGCAATATTTGTATTTTACAAAGGATTAAAAAGATACGAGTCTGGTAACAACTTAAACGTAAGAATGTAACTAGTAAAGTTTATATATTCATTCCATACTAAATCAAGTATGCCCTTATCTCAAATCAATAAAGATCTAGAAAAGTACTTTAAGCAAAAATTTACTTTAGAGTTAATAGATATTCCTTCTATGAATGATGTTTACTTAGTTAAATGTAATCATAAGAAATATGCTCTAAAATTATATTATGATGAAGGTAAAGGTTTTTTCTTATCAAAAGATTCTTTCAAAGAAAGTTATGATAATGAATTACTTGCTTATACAAAATTTAATATGAATGAATTAGGAAAAGTATATTTACATAAAAAAAGAAAGAATTATGCTTTCATATTAAGAGACTTCAAAGAAGGAACTCAATTAAAAAATTACAAATCTTTTAAATTATACAAAAAGGCAGTAGATTTAATGTTAAAATTACATGAAGTAAGATTAAAATGTAATTGTTCAAAATTAAAAAGATCATATGAAGTAAGAATAAATGAACAATTAAAAAGAATTGAAGCTTACCTTCCTGAGAAATATAAAAAAGAAGAACTCATAAATAAGATTAAAACTATTAAAAAACAATTTCCAAAAACTTGTGATGTTAAAAATAGCCTATTACATGGAGATTATGTAGATAGGAACATTTTGGTAGACAAGGAAAATATTTGTTTAGTAGACTTTGAAAATTCAAGAATTGGACCTGTTGAAGAAGACTTGGCTTTCTTTCTAACTAGTATCAATTTAAGCCAAGAAAAAAAGCAGGAACTATTAAATTATTACATAAAAAAATCAAATTATTTCAAAAAAGAAAGATATAATCTAGTATTATTACTGGCTAAAATACGATTTTTTGGCATGTTTTTAAAGCTAAATCAACTTAATCTAAATAAATATGATTCTAAAATAAAAAAAGATATCAAGGAAATAAAAAGATTATATAATTTAGTAAAATAATCAATTAGTTCAATTATCTTTATAATATTTCTAACATTATCTAATTAAATGGCTGAAGATTACAAAGAACATATTCTGAAAGAAGAACATCTTTATAGATTAAAAAGAAATTTTCCCAATCACAATTTAGATATAATTACATTCTACAAAGACAAAACTATCAAAGTAAAATTAACTGAAAAAGAAACAGAACCAGAACCAAATAGAAATGAACAAAGAGAAGAATATATGAAATATTTCTGGGGAAATTCTTCAATAGATGTTAAAAAAATATCTGAAGCTTTTAATTTAGGGTTAATTTCTGATGATGAATATTATTATTCTCCTGCTGTTGATAGTGATTGGTGTTTATTTCTTGGTTATCATGATGAAAAAGGACTTAGTCAATGGGATTATGATAATATGGAAGATGAACATCTAAGGCAAAATCCACACTTAATAAAAACAGAAGCAGAGTTAGAGGATTTATTTTATTATCACGGTGATGAAACTTTAAATCAAGTTTACGAATTTCTAAGAGAAGAACATCCTGAGTTTTTCGAACAAAATTCTTATTTAGAAGAACAAAAAAAAGGTTTAGAAGAAGAAAGGGAAGGTATGAGAGATATTTTAGCACAACTTTTTGGTATTAGGCCAGAAAATGTTAGTGATGAAGCAATAAGAGACTTAGAGCTTAGTTCATATACTCATCCTGCAAATGCATATTTAGAATATGATGAATTAATGGAATTAGAAGAATATAAAAAATTAAAAAAAATGTCTCATTTAGAAAGAATTGCTTATTTTTGGGATAAAGTACCTCCAAATGTAACCTTAATGGGTCTATCTAGATTGGGATTATGTAGATTTTCAAATTTCCCACAAGATTTCAATGAAGAAGATAAAAAAGAATATGCTGGACATATAATTACTATAAATTCTAGAAAATATAATAAAAAACCAGGCCAAGTAGCTAAATATGTAAGAGAACATCTAGAAAGAAACATTATGTCAGACAAAATAGCTAGTTTATTACTGGATAAAGAGCAGTTTTCGGATGATTTTGTTGTAGATAAAGATAAAGACCCTTTAGAATATTGTTTAGCAGTAGAATCAGAACTTGCTTTTTATGAAGATCAATATAATCAATCTAGGCAAGAAAGACTACTAGAATTACTTGAAAAAATACCAAAAGCAGTATTTGAAACCTTCCCAGATGCTAAAATCAGAGGTTTTGAGGACTTCTTTGATTAAATCTAATATTATTAAAGATAATGATAAACTTTATAAATAAACAATAAATTCACAGTATTTATGGCTAAAATAAGAAGATTTTCAGCGTATAGGAACAAAGTAGGTCCTGCGTATACTAGAACATCAAGATATAGAGCTAAATCTTTCATTAGAATGAACAAAAACCCAAGAATTATCAAGTGGCATATGGGAGATATAAAGAAAGATTTTGAGTACAAATATACTGTTGTTTCTAAGGGAGATTTGCAAATTAGAGATTTAGCTATCGAATCTGGCAGAATGGTTTGTAATAGAGTTTTAGAGAAAGATTTAGGTAAGGATAACTATTATTTCCATCTAAGATTATATCCACATCACATTTTGAGAGAAAACGCTTTAGCAGCTGGTGCTGGTGCCGATAGATTGTCTACTGGTATGAGTCACTGTTTTGGTAAAACTGTAGGTGTTGCAGCAAGAATCAAAAAAGGTCAAGCAATTGCTGAAGTAAGAGTTAACAAATCAGGTTTAGAACTTGGTAAAAAAGCAGCTTCTCTAATTAAAACAAAGCTTCCAGGAACTTATACAATTGTTCTTGAAAAAATAGAAAAAGCAGAAGCTTAATTCTTTTATTATATTTTATTATTATTTTACTTTCTAATAATCTTTTTAATATCTATTCGATTACTTTTCGAAATGTCCGAAGTGGAACCATTGAAACCAATTGTTTATTATCATAAACCCTTAGAATGTAATAGTTTTGCAGTTTATAGGGGTCTTAATGAAAAACAGTTTTTCTTGAGATTTATTAAATCAGGTATCTTTAATCCTTCAAAACAATTAAAATTTTATTTTTTCAGAGAGGTTTGGAGTGGTGCATCTGGAGAAGAATTTCAAAGATTAAACTTGAGTCAAAAAAAGCGTAGTTTTGACTATTTTTATGATTTAATAACTATTGGTAGTTGTAGAATTTATGATGAAGAAACAAGAAAACGTCATAATCATAAAAGAACAGTTATTAGCATAAATTTTAATGATGATTATTCTGATAAAGGAGATTTAGTTAAAAAAATATTAGATGAACATGACCCATATGGAATCATAAATTTAAAATATGTATGTATAGATACTTTCATAAGACAATATCAAGGACGTCCACCTTTTGATTATGATGATTAATCTTCTTCAGACTCTTTAACTTTTGACTTAGCTTTTTCTCTTTCTTTAGAATCATAATCAATAGTCTTATTAAATAAATCTTTTAATTCATCAAAAGTTAAAGGATTGAACTTATTTAATTCTTCAGAATAATCTTTACAAATATCTCTTTTACTTATATAAGCGTAAACTTTCTTTTTATACTTTTTAACTCTTTTATATAATTTAATTTGTTCTTCAATAGTATAATGTTCAGTTGGATCAAAAACATAAACTAAGAAATCTGCTAATTCTTCCATTGCAAGATAAGCAATATACTCAATAGTATTCATCTTATCTAATCTATTTAAAGTACCTGGAGTGTCTAATAATTGTAATCTTTTACCCTTATTAACATAGTAAGAAACATTAATTCCTTTTGTAGTAAAGGCATAAGGCTGTATGTCTGCTTTACTTCCAGTTAGTTTGAATAATAAAGTAGTCTTACCAACATTTGGGAATCCAACTAGGGATACAGTCTTCATACCTGTTTTAATAATAGGAAATTCTTTAATTACTCTTCTTGACTCTTCCAATAATTCTAATTCTTTTCTAATTTGTTTAACACAAGAATTAACTCTTCCATAAAACTGAATTCTAAATTGATTTAATCTCTTTTTATCTTCAGAATCTTTATGATAAGCGATTTTTTTAATATAAAATCTATGAAACTCAGCAATCTTATTAGTACACCATACTAAACTTCCTAGTGCTTTTTTAATTGAAGGATAATCAAGTGTAGCTTTGAATAATTTATTATAGAATGGGTCTAAATCATCAATATTTGGGTATTTCAACAATATACGCTTTAGAGAAGTATCTAATGATTCCTTAACAGCATCAAATTTTTTCATGATTTGACGTTTATGTTGTTTATTAGTTACTTTAGTAGCTTTTCTGAATGCTAATTCAGTATAAAAGTTATATTTCTCTATTTTTGGTATGTCAGCAAAAGCCATATTTTAAAGAATACATGATTCATTAATAAACCTTCCTAAAATTTAGAATTATTCAGACTCTTCTTTAAGTCTTTTAACAGTTTCTTTGAAAGCTTCTACTTGTTTTTCAGTAATACCACCAAATTTATGATAGTTAATCTTAACACTTCTTAAGAAAGCATTTTTTTTATAAAATTCCTCTGGAATATTAAACATTTTTTTTAACTTTGGATCATCAACTTTCTGTTCTAATTCAGTTTTTTGACAATCATAACAAGTTAGAAATTTATTTCTCCAATCTGCTGGGACATAATTCCTTCTGCACCTATAACAAAGTTGCTTGTAATTAGCCATATTTTAAAATAAATAATTCATCCTTTATATAGTCTTGTATTTTTTATGCTAATATTAGAATTTTTTTTAATAATTAGTAAATTTAAAATTATAAGGTAATTCCATTAAATCCTCAATTTAATTGATAAAGCGAGCATTTACTTATAGAAATATTTATATAGTAAAAACCCTGGAATTATTATAATTATTTAAAAAGAGGTGTTTTAATTGAAAATAATAAAATCATTAATGGTATTTTTCTTAGTTTTGCTTAGTTTAAGTTTAGTTGTAAGTGCGGATGAATTGGAAGATAGAAAAGTTGAATTAGAAAAATCAATTGAAGTCTACAAATCTTATGAAATTGAATTAAATGAAATGAGGGTAGAAATAGTTTCTCTTAAGAAAGAGTTAGAATTATCTGTTTCGAAAGAAAGAACAATTGAGATTAAGAATGACTTAAGAGTTTATTTATCTAAATATAATACTTTAAGAAATGAAATGAATGCACTTAAAGAAAAAATAGACCAAGAAAAATCATATTTAGAAAGAGTACTAGCTAGTGATTATGTTATTATTGACGAAGAAGATGATTATGACACTATTATTTCTGTAAAAGAAGGTATAGAAGAAAAGTGTTATGAAGTTGTTGAAGAAGATGGTAGAAGATATATAGAATGTTTTGCTAAAGCAAAAAGAGGAGATTTACATGATGTTGAAGCATTTGAGAGTTGTGAGAAGGTAATATCAAATGATGGTTTTAATTTATTATGTTCTTCTAAAGATGGTTCTAGTATTCAAAAAATCTACTCAAAATGTTATGATCAAAGTACTGTTGATAATTCAGTTTATGTAAAATGTAAATCAAAAGAAACTTCAATAACAATAAATAAAACAAATTCAAATAGAGATTTAATCTCGAAATGTGTTAAAAAAATAGATGGTGATAAAATTGCAATTAAATGTCAGAATCGTGGAGAAGTTAGATCTGATGGTGTTTATTGTGAGAAAATTGTAATTGGAAATCAAGTTAAAATACATTGTCCAGAAAGAGTAGTTGAAGTTCCTTTATTTAAAAAAGAAGGTTCTGTTCCTGTTCAAGTGACTGGTATTCCTGTATTCGTAGACGGTAAAGAAATAAAAGTATATGATGATGAACCTGTTGGTATTCCTTTAAGAGTTGAAGGTAAAGAAATCAAGATATCTGATGACGAACCTGTTGGCGTTCCTTTAAGAGTTGAAGGTAAAGAAATTAAAGTATCTGATGACGAACCTGTTGGTATTCCTTTAAGAGTTGAAGGTAAGGAAGTAAAAGTTTCAGTAGGTGATCCTGTTGGCGTTCCTTTAGGAGTTAAAGGTAAAGAAGTAAAAGTTTACAAAGATATCCACGATCAGAGTTCTGAATTATTTGTGAAAGGAGCAACAGTTGGTGTTGGAAGTGCTAAAGTTAGAGTAGAAGGAGATTTAGTTGAAGTTCCTTACGTTTCCTTAGGAGGAAGTAATATTCCTATAAAAATAGGTTGTACTAAGGTAAGAGAAGGTAATCAAATTACTTTAAAATGTGATAAAGATGTTAATGCTAATGATAGAATTCTTGTATTGGGTAAACCTGAAAGTGTAATTGAGTATGGAACTGTTTCTCAAAAAAATATTTCAACACCGGGGGAATTAAAAGGTTTTAATATTTATGAAGTAGAACCACTTTCTTATTCAGAAAGTGTAAAGGATTTATTTAGCCCCAAAGAAAAATCTAGAAGAGAAAACAGATTTGATGAATTAAATGATTTAGAATCAAAGTTCCCTAGAAGAGAACTTTCTCAAGAGAAAGCTAAAGTTTTATCAAAAAATATCGACGAGTTAGAACTTGGTAAGAAAAGCTTAGATAGGGCAATGAGAAAAGAAATGAATTCTTTTAAAGAAATGAAAGAAGAATTCTCAAAATGTTCTTATGAATGTGAAGAATTAGAACTTAAATTAAAGATTGGTTCTAAATCAATACTTGAAAGATCAATTCAATTAATGAATAATAAATTAGACTTCTTAGATTCCAAATTAGAATCTTATGAATTTATTTCAGAAGAAGACTTTATTGTATTAAGTAATAAAATTGATGAACTTTCAAATAAAGTTGATGATTTAGAAATATCAATAAATGAATTATCTGATAATTCAACTAAGGAAGAAGTAAAATCAGTTGCTGATGAAATTTCTGGAGTATTAAAAGAATTAAGAGAATTAACTAGAGAAGTATCTCAAAAAGTAAAAGACTTAAGATTTGCAGGAATTTTGGTTAAGTCTAAACAACTAGAATTAAAATTAGAAAGAACTTTAGAAATTGCTGTAGAGAGAGATTTAAATGCAGAATCACTATTAAGTCTAGTTAATGAATTCAATTCAATGATTAACAATTCTAGAGTTAAATTTATAGAAGCTATTTCTGTAGGAAAAGATAATTCTTCATTTAGAACTTTAATGGAAGAATCTAAGTCAAGTTTAGTTGATGCAAATTCTAAATTAATTGAAATTAGAAATGAAATTAGAGCATTAAAACTTGAAGATGTTTATGATAGTTTAACTGAAGAAGATGTAAAAACTTTCGAAGAAGATGAAGCAGTAGAGGAAATCTTAGAAACAGATGAAGAATTAACAGAAGGAGATGCAGAAGTTCAAGATTTATTAAATGAAGCTGAAGACATTAAAGTAGTTGAACAACTTAATGATGTTGAAGAGTTAGTAAAAATCGAAGGTTTAGATGAGGAGGACGAAGAATGAAAAAAATATTCATTTTTTTAGTTTTATTAATATTATTAGTTAACATTTCAGGATGTGCTGAAAGTTCAAATGATAGTTTAAATTCTGACTTAGAAGAATTAAATAATATTGATTCTGAAATAGAAGAGTCTGATTTAGTAGAACTAGAGGAAGATCTTGAAGTAATTGACTGGTAGATTTTTTTTCTTTTTTTCTTTTAATATTAATCATTTTAAATAACATTTTTAAATAACTTCTTTCTTTTTAACGTAATGGCATTAAATATAATTGGTTTAGGCTTAAAGGATGAAAAATCAGTAACTGTTGAAGGTTTAGAAATAATTAAGAAATCAGATGTTTTATACTTAGAAACTTATACTTCAAAATTAACTGAAGCTACTATTGAAAACTTAGAAGAGTTTTATGGTAAAAAAATAATTCCTTCAAATAGAGAACTAGTAGAAAAAAAAGCTGAAGAAACAATATTAAAAGATGCTGAAGATAAAGAAGTATCATTCTTAGTTATTGGAGACCCTTTCTCTGCAACAACTCATATGGATATATATCAAAGAGCTAAAGAAAAAGGCATTCCTGTTAAAATAATAAATAACGTATCAATCTTAAATGCAATAGGTATTGTTGGATTAGAATTGTATAAATATGGAAAAATAACTTCTATTCCATTTGAAAATGAAAATGTGGAAACTCCTGCTAAAGTATTCAAAGTAAATAAAGAAGCTGGAATGCATACATTATTTTTATTAGATTTAAGACCTGATGAAGATAGATGGATGACAACTAAGGAAGCTTCAGAATTTCTTATTAGAAAGGGAATAAATGGGGATGAAATCGCAATATCTTGTGCAGCTTTAGGAAGTAGTAATCCAATAATTAAGAAAACTAAATTAAAAGACGTTCCTGAGATTAAGGAAACTCCTCAATGCTTAATTATTCCTGGAACTTTACATTTCATAGAAGAAGAATTAATAGAACAATTTGAATGATTATAAAACTATATCTTCTAATTCAAGTTCATCTTTATTATTCTTTTTTTGACAATTTTCTTTAATAGGAAGTTTATGTTCTTTAATTAAACTTGAAACTCTTTTTTGAAAATCTTCCATTGTGGTGTAAAAAGGAATTATAATTCCATTACTTTTAGTAAACTCTTGAATAAATGTTTCATTTTTCTTTGAATCATAAGTATTTTTATTCATAATTACTACATATCCCACATCTTTATCTTGAATTTCAAGAAGCGGTATAACTCTTTTATATATATTTGATGGCATTAATGATTCTTTAAGATAGCTCCATGACCTAAAAGTAGTTTCAAAGATTGTTAAATAATCCTTTACTTTTGAAACATTATCGAACTCTGCATAATTTTCATTATTACTTTTTGAACTAAAGACAACATTTCCATGTGAACAATTCTTAAAAGTATAATTCTCAGTTTCTTTTTTATTTCTTTTAGTTAGAGGTTTTAATTTTAAGAAGGAATATCTTTCAGATAATTTTCTTAAACATCCATAAGTATGAACTTCACTAAGCCTTGTCTTATAATGAATGAAACTATGGCTTTTATTATCTTTCAATGCATCATTATTTTGTTTATATAAATGAATCAGTTCAGAATCATCTAATTCCATATTCGTTAATTCATTACAAATCACTTCTAATTCTGGAGTTTTAATCATTTAGATTAGTAGAATTGTTTTTTTTATAAAGATTATTTGTTGCTGAATCTTTTTATAGCCAAAATTACGCTCAATATAACAAATATTAAAGTAAATGTGATTTCTTTAGATCTATATTTAATAAATTCCCATGCTGGACTTGGAGACCTTAATTCAGGTTGATTTTGAGGCTCTTCAACAACCTTTGGTGGAACTACTTTATTAGTATTATTTGATATAGTTGTTGTTTTAATTTCTTCTTTAACTTTTACTGTACAAGATTGAATTTCTTCAGGTCTACTTTCTTCAGTACCACAAGCATTAACATCTACACAAAATCTAGTTTGCATTCCATTAACACATTCATCCCAAGGATTACACATCCAACTTTCAAAACATTCCTCTTCTACTTCTTCAGTTGTGGAACCTCCACCGCCTCCGCCTCCTCCACCACCGCCTCCACTTGGAGGAGCAGTGTAAGTTGAAGTAACTTGTTTTACTGCGGAATGAGATAAAGTAGAAATACTCCACATATCTCCAAGATCAGTAACTGTATAAGTTCTAGTAGTATTAACATTAACTTGAGTTTCTCCAGTACCACAACTAGCTGAACCTGTTGACAAATCTGGACTAGCAATGTCTTCAACACAGACAGAACTAGCATTAATTAAAGTATTATTTAAGTAAATAGTTTTCCCAACATTTGATGGGAAACCTGTTGTTATAAACCTTGATTCTGTTGAATTAGAACTTCTTGTAATATTAATATTACTCATATTCAATTCTCCAGAACTAAAATTAAAAGTAAATGAAATAATTATTTGACTTCCTTCTCTAAACTCAACAGTTAATAAACCGGAAGTATTACTTATTGTAGATAAATTACTAGAATTATCAACATATACTGTAATGCTAGATATTCCTGATAAAGTAATATTAGAACTATTTCCTTCAATTGAATCTTCGCTATCTCCCAAACCATCACCATCACCATCTGTATCAATTTCTAAAGTAAATGATTGATTTACTTGTTGAGTATTATTTGCTAAGATTGTTACATTAAAAGAACCAGCAGAACTTGGAGTCCATTCTAATAAACCAGTGGTTCTGTTAATAGTCATTCCTGGTGGAGGACTTCCAACTAAAGAATAATTAATATTATCTCCTTCTCGATCAATTGCATTAGCATCATAAATATAAGGAACATTTACTACTCTATAAGTAATCGGGGTTGAATTAAAATAAATTTTATCTATTATTGAGATTGTTGAATTAACACTAGTTCCATTAACAATACCATCTGAAGGAATATATTCACAAGTAATATTATCCCCAATTGAAAAATTACTTGAGTAAGTATCATTTGATAAAATAAAAGCTTCATTTCTATACCAATTAATAATACTACCATTTTCTGCATCGCCATTAACATCATAATAAGTTCCTGTACAATTTAGTGCTGAGTTTGTATATGCAGGGTTTGGATTAATTTGTAAAGCACTAATTGAAGGAGCGCCATTTACAATACTTATAGTCTTTTTATTAGATTCATAATAATCAATATCTAAATTTTGACTAGCTGTAAATGCGAAGAATAAATAATCATCATAGTCTCCAGTTGCATTAACAGTCCATGTTAAAATTGTGGATTCTCCTTCTGCTAAAGTTACTAATTGTGGGTTAGATGAAGTGGTAGAAAAAGGACTTCCTGAGTTTTCAGGAATTACATCAATGTATTCTGCAGCGTTAATTGCTTTAGTAATATTAACTCTAGGATAATATTTGTCATTAACACTATCATAAATATTATCAGAATACTTTGTAAGAATATTTTCAACTTTTTCAGAATGTAAGTTTTCATTGTCTTTTAATTTATAATATTGATTTAGTAAAGCAGCAGCTCCAGATATGTGTGGAGTGGCCATAGAAGTACCTTGTGAAGTAGTATGCCCGGTAGTAGTTCCATAATTAGTAGCAGTAATTGAAACACCAGGTGCCATAATATCGGTTAAAAGTCCTTGATTGGAAAAACTAGCTATTGCATCAGCATCATTACTTGCTCCAACACCAATTGCATATTTAGCACAAGCAGGACTAGCAACACCATTATCATAACCATCATTACCTGTTGCAACAACAACAGTAATTCCTAAAGAACCAGCCAAATTAGTTGCTTTCTCAACAGAAGAACTATTACAATATTCATGAGATGGCTCTCCTCCTCCTAAACTCATACTTATTACACTAATATTTAATGCTGCAGAATTATTAATACACCAATTTATTGAAGATTCAATTGCTGACCCTATACAAGTTCCAGAACTATTACAAGCTTTTAATGCAACAATATTTGCGTTAGGAGCAACACCTCTATAAGTTGAATCAATAGAAGCAATTGTTCCAGCTACGTGGCTTCCATGTCCCTCATCATCCATTGGATTAGTGTCAGTATTAATATAATCATAACCCCCAACTACTTTTGGACAGGATTTATCATTAATATCGGATGTTGGAGAACAACCACCAAAATCGTTATGAGTGTAATCAACTCCTGTATCAATAACACAAACAGATTGACCAGTTCCAGTTATATTTTCTCCAAGATATTGAAAATTCCAAGCACTATCTGCTTCAATATGAGGAACTGAAGAAGATAAGAACAATTGATACATTTCTTCTTCTTGAACAGATTCAACAAGAGGATTATTTTCTAAACTTTTAATTCCTCTTCTAGTAATTTTTCCAGAAATCGAATTTGTAAGTAAATTTTTTCTTCCTAATTCAAATTCAGAACCCAAATCTTCAATAACTTTATCATGTCTTCCTCTGTTGGATTCTTTAATTAAATCAATTGTTTTTTGAGATCCAGAAATACTTTTTTTATTATTTCCAGTACCTAAAATAGAATTAATTTTTTTACTTAATTTTTCATCATCTTTTAATTTAATAATTACATCATATTCTTTACTATCTAATTCTTTAGACAAAAGATTCTTATCATTATTACTTATTGATTTAATATTTTTATTTGTTTTAGGATCTAAATAAACAGGAAGATTTGTACAACCTCTTCCTAAACAAGTAATATTTAGACTAACATTAAATAAATTAGATTTATTTACATTAATATCTGAAGAAGGAGTTATAAAACTTAAATTAATTAGTTCTTTTTTAACATTAACAATGTAATTAGTATCATTCTCTGTAGCACTATATTCTTTTACATAAAAATAATAAGTTTCAGTAGTTCCCGATTGCCAAACAATTTTTGATGAAAGGCTAGTTGTTTCATGGTCATCATTATAATCTAATAATGTACTTCCATCTGGGAAATATAAATAAAGAACAGTATCATCAAATCCTACAGCATAAGTCTGAATTGTATAGATATAACCTGCTTCAGCATTAAATTTAAACCAATCTTTATCACCAGCAAAAGATATGGTATGACTTTGGTTAGTTCCATTAGTTTCAATTAAAGTAGCATTCGCAGCACTATTATCTGGCTCATAACTATCGTCTGCCGCTAGAATAACAATATTTTCTTCAATTTTTGGTTCTTGAATAATTTCTTCTTGAATAACTTCAACAACATCAACTAGTTCCTCAGTAACATTTGTTTCATTTATTTCCTTAATAATATATTTTTCA
>JAHWHN010000025.1 GCA_019323235.1 Candidatus Woesearchaeota archaeon
ATAAAGAAGATGACATTAAAATAGCGGCTGCGATTAACGCATATAAAAGAACAAAAGCAACATACTTAAAAACATATCCTCAAGTTCATAATGTTCTTATTAAATTAATAAAAAAAGGAATTAAACTGGCAGTAATCTCAGATGCTCCAAAAATAAAAATGTTACAAAGACTAGATTCTGTACATTTAATACCTTTCTTTGATGTAATCATTGGTGATGCAAACAAACCAAACATTGAAAGTTTTGAATTAGCAATGAAACAAATGGATGTTGGAAAAAGTGAAGTAATAATGATTGGGGACTGGCCAGAAAGAGATTTTGAAGGCGCTAAAAATACTGGAATTAAATTTTGTTTTGCTAGATATGGTTCAAACTTTGAAAATCAACTAGATGCTGATTATGTAGCTGATGAATTCCAAGACATACTAAAAATCGTAGAAAAAGAAAATGAATCTCAATGAATTAACTAATAAAAAGAACATAATTCTTACAAAAAGAGGAAATAGAGCAATTTTATTAGCATTAAGATATGCTAAAAATAAAGGATATGAACATTTATACTTTGCAGATCAAGGTTCTTGGATAACTTATGAACAGTATGGAAGAAAATTAAAATTCAAACTACATAGATTAATGACAGAAAAAGGTTTAATTAAATTTAACAGAATTAAAGAAAATGCTGCAGTAATTTTTAATGACATGCCATCTTATGCATTTCTACAAAATGAATTTAATCCAGAAGAATTAAAGAAAAAAAACATTCTTTCAATTGGTGACATAACAGGTTCAATTGGAACAAGAATTTGTAAAGCAGATATTTTAGTATGTAGTTTTTCTGATACAAAAATGATTGATGTTGGAAGTGGTGGTTGTATAGCTTCAGATTTAGACTTAGAATTGGAAGATGAGTTTGACGAAAAAGAATTAATACAACAAAGAATTGATGAACTTCCTGATAGATTAAAATTTCTAAGACAAAAACGAGAGGAAATAATATCAAAAATAGGCAAAGACAAAGTAATACATTACGATCCAAAAGGAATTAATATATTAACAAAAAAAGATTCTTCAGTTAAAATATATTGTGAATCTCAAAAATTAACAATTAAAGAATGTCCAATGGATATAAAAATCAAAGAACCTGCGTATAGCATAGAAGTACAAGAATTAAAACATATTTAAACTCTTTTTAATAACTCATAAATATCATCCATGTTCTTAGTATGAGTTAAATCAATCATAGTTTGCTTATGATTCTCTAAACCTTTCAAGAAAGATTGCATATGAACTTTAATATGTTGAAACCCAACATTATATTCCTTAGCGTAATTTAAATATTGATCAATACACTTTCTTTTTTCCTTTTCAAAATCAAAATTCCATTTTTTCTTATTATCAATTTCTTCAATAAATTGCTTGAAAATAAAAGGATCTTTAACAGCTTGTCTACCAATCATAACGGCATCCGAAATTTTCAACATTTCTTTACAAGATTTAACATCAGTAATGTTACCATTACCAATTAAAGGAATATTTACTTCATCATGAATTTCTTTAACAGCATTTAAATCAACCTCTCCTTCATAACCTTGGCCTGAAGTTCTTGCATGAACTGTAACAAAATCCATATTTTCTTCTTCTGCAATCTTTGCAATTTTCAAATATGGTTTAGATTGACGTTTGTGTTTTGAATCAATTCCTAATCTAATTTTAACAGAAATTGGAAGATGAGAGTGTTTATTCATAGTCTTAAATAATTCTCTAACTAAATTAGGTTGATTTAACAAAGCACTTCCTAAATTTTGTTCCATTATATTTTTAGATGGACATCCCAAGTTTAAATCAATAGATTTAATATTCTCAATACCCTCATAAAACTCTTGATTCTTAACAATCTCAATAGATTGTTTTAATTCATCTGGTGAATTTGAAATAAACTGAACTCCAAAATTTTCATCATGAAAATCACATCTTCTTCTAAAAGAATCAGTCTTTCTAATAAATCCTGCAGTAGAAATTAATTCAGTAAAAGTAAAACTAGCTCCATAATCAGAACATAATCTTCTCAATGCAGTATCTGTATAAATTGCCATAGGTGCTAATAAAAATTTATTCTTAATTTTTAATCTTCCAAGATTCATTTAATTAAAAACAATATTACAATTTATTAATCTTTTTGTAACAATCTGGCATATATTGTATATACATCATAACAATCTTTTTAAATAAAGTAGTCTTTCTATGTCTTTATCATGAATAAAAACTCAAATTATAATATGGCTGATTTGGCAAAATCAGTATTCCCAGTTAAATCCAATAACGAATTTTCAATGGAAGATTTTTTTAAAAGTATTGAATGTCAATTAGGAAGTTGTTGTACAAAAGTTGAGTATAAAACTTGTTCAGATGGACATTCTTGTTTTTGCGCAGAAAATTTAATTCCTTTTTTCTTTGATAATGATTCTAATGAAGATAGAATTCAATATTTAGGAAGAGAAATTGCAAGTTTATTACCAAAAGGAACAACAGTTAATCAAAATGGAGTTTATATTACTCAAAATGGTTTTGAAGATGATCTTTATGATAACTCAGAAGCAGAAGAATCATCAAGTTATGAACCTTTAATTTTCAAACCTGGCTCTCAATGGGAGTTAGAAGATATTGAGAAAGTAAAACCTAGTGATTTAGATATCAAATCTAGTAAATTACCAAATGCAGCAAAAAAGGCATTAGAAGAAAGAGTAAGTTTTGGAAAATATCCTCTTGGGTTTGAAGGTGAATTATCTATTGTTGATGAAGATGAATTATCCAAAGAAAGATTAGATTCTTGGGAAAGTTTATCTACATTAAAGAATTTCATAAGTGATTATTGTAAATCTAGAGGGATGGAATGTTTAGTTAAAAGATATGGTGCATTCTTCCAAGGCGCTGATCCTTCAAAAATTAAAAATCTTGAACTTGGCGATATCAAAGGATACAGTATTTTATTATCTGGTTCTAAAGATAATCAATTATTTTTAATGAACATGTATCTAGATTTTATGGATAAAAGATTAATGATTGATGCTTTTGACTGTTCAAAAGAAATTCAATATTAATTTTAATTTATTTTTTTAAATTTTCATTATCATTTCTTTTAAATCATCAAAACCTAATTCCGAGCAAGAATTTAAAGCGAAATCTAAATAAATTTTTCTTTGTTTATCATTACCATTCTCATCAACAATTGTTCTAGAAATATAACTCAAAGCAGAAGGAATTGAAGCCATTAAAAAACACTTGCAACTGTCCCATAATTTATATCCATCACAATAGGCATTAACGATTGCTTCATAATTATTACCTTTTAATCCGGATTGTATTGCTAATTTATTTAATTGAAATGGCCATTCTATAATTCCTTTATCATCTAAATCTAATCTGGTAATTTTCTCATTAACAATATATTGTTCTCCATGTGGATCAGCATCATAAAAAGAATTTTGTTCTGAAATACAATTCCAAATTTCTTTCCAACTTTCACTTCTAATTATATTTATCAAATCTAAATCATAAGTCAGGATTCTACTTTCTACTTCAGTTTTATAATCTCTCTTAGATTTTTTAGAATCAAGACGTGTGTGTATTAATTTTAAGAACTTAGAAGCTTTAACAAAGGTTTCTAAATCTTTAATATTCATTAAAGTAGGACCTTCTTTGAATTCAGAAATCAAATAACTTTTATCATTAAAATCAACAACCTTCAGAGAATTAATAACATCAAATTCTTCAGAATCATATATTAGATATTTAATAAATAGAGAATTTGAAAATTCTTGTTCCAAACTTTTTCTAGAATTTTCTTTTAAAGCTAAAGCATTCTTTAAAAATTCAGAAGTGGCAATACACTTAATATTATTCCCAGAAATATTCTCAAATTTGGTTTTTTCATCTCTCAATAAAACTTCTAAAGTCCTTCCCCAAGTTTTGTCAATGAAGGAATCTAAATCATCATGTTTCTTTAAAAAATCAATTACTCCCTTAGCATCATATTCACTGCAATCATTCTTTAAATTATTTACAAACTTATTAAGCATAAGGGCATAAACAATGGAAAAATCATAACTATATTCCGAATGCTCTTTAATTCTTTTAAGTTTTTGAAAAGCTTTAGTATAATTTCCATTTGTAAAATAATGATTAAATTGAATAGTATTTCTTACTGCTAAATCTTTAATATTTCCACTTAAAAAATTAAAAAGAAAAGAATTTGTGTTATAAGTAAGGCTTTTCATATCATAATTTTGAGTTAATCCTTTTCCAGAAATAATTTTCTCTATTGAATCCTTAACATATTTAATATTCTCAGATTTTGGTTTAACAAAAAATAATTCTACTGTAGATAATTTCTTCTCTAACTTATCTTTCTTCAAGTAATCATAAGATTGTTCTATTAATTCTTCATCTTTTTTAATTAAGCCCTTAATATACTTATAAACCGATTTCGGACCATTAATAATTCCAGGTTTGCTAAAATTGTTATATAAAATATTACTTAAAGAATTAAGAGATGAAAGAATAATCAATTCATTTAACGAAGAAATTCCCATTCTTAAAGCATAATCTGACTCCATATCTAATATGTTATTTGTAACTGCTAATCTAGAAAGGGCATAAATCCCTAAAAGAGAATAATTTGATTTATCGTGTGATATCTTCTTAACCCTTAAAACATCATTTACTAAATAGAATCCCAAAATACCATAAAACAAAATATTAAACAAATAGTTATATGCTTCAGGATCTATCCTATACTCATAATAAGATCTTAAATCTGAATTATATTCTTCAAGTTCTTCTTTAATATAATTTTCCGTTTCTAATTTTAATTTAGGATTTATATTTTCATTATCAATAATTTTAGAAATACTCTCAATTCTTTTTTTTCTATCTCTTATCAACTCTCTATACTCAGAAAATTCTTTTCTAAGATTAGTATGATACACTCCAGACAATGCAAACCAAAGGGGAATACCCAATATTAACCTATAGGGTTTAGTTCTTTTAACAAAATTCTTGAATTTAGATTTAAACCTAAAATTAAAATCATTCTCATATCTTCTAACGAGATTTTCTAAATTCATATGGATGTTTATTGAATTTTTATTATAAAGATTATTGTAATTAACAAAATATTCGGTAATTTTTTAAACAGAAATCCTTCTCTTTAAATAATGAAAGGAAAAAAACCAGAATTATTGGCTCCAGCAGGGAATTTTGTATCTTTAAATGCTGCAATTAGTGCAGGATGTGATGCAGTTTACTTTGGAATTAAAAACTTCAATATGAGGCAAGGAGCTAAGAATTTCACATTAGAAGATTTAAAAGAAATATCAAAACAATGTAAAGAAAATAATGTAAAGGCATATTTAACTTTAAATATAATTGCATATGATGAAGAATCAGATAAATTTGAAGAAATCATAAAAGAAGCAAAAGGAAAGGTAGATGCAATAATTTGTTGGGATCAATTAATTATACAATTATGTAAAAAACATAAAGTTCCTTTCCATATATCTACACAAGCATCAATCTCAAACTCAAGCTCTGCAAAATTCTATAAGGAATTGGGAGCAGAAAGAATTGTTTTTGCAAGAGAATGTAGTTTAGAGCAGATTAAACAAATATTAGAAAACGTAAAAATCGAATCTGAAGTTTTCGTTCATGGAGCAATGTGTGTGGCTGTATCAGGAAGATGTTTTATGTCTCAATTTTCATATGGTAAAAGTGCAAATAGAGGGCAATGTCTTCAAAATTGTAGAAGGGAATATGGTGTTAATAAAACATCATGTAGTAATGAACATCATATAAAAGATGTTGATAGAGAGTTTGAGTTTAATTTAGGAAATAATTATGTAATGTCTGCCAAAGATTTATGTACCATACCATTCCTAGAAAAACTAATGGACTTTGATTCCTTCAAAATAGAAGGAAGAAACAGAAGCCCAGAATATGTAAGTACTGTTGTAAAGGTATATAGAAAAGCAATTGACTTAGCTTATGAAAATAAACTAACAAAAGAAATTAAAGAGGAATTAATGGAAGAATTAAAAACAGTATATAATAGAGGATTCTCAAATGGTTTTTACTTAGGTAAGCCAATAAATGAATTTACTGATGAATATGGAAGTAAAGCAACGACTAAAAAAGAGTTTGTTGGAAAAATAGTAAATTATTATTCTAAAAATAATGTTGCTGAAATAATTGTGGAAAGTAATACTTTTGAAAAAGGCAATAAATTAATGATTCAAGG
>JAHWHN010000191.1 GCA_019323235.1 Candidatus Woesearchaeota archaeon
CACCATAATGATCATAAAGTGCTCCCCTTTCTTCACCTCCAACTTTTTCACTTAAAATTACCTGAATATGGTCAATGTAATCCCTATTCCATAAAGGAGAAAGCATAATGTTTGTAAATCTTAAAATAGAAATATTTTGAACTAATTCTTTTCCAAGGTAATGGTCAATTCTATAAATTTGTTTTTCATCAAAAATTTCACCGATTGTCTCATTAATTCTCTTTGCCGATTTTAAATCATCCCCAAATGGTTTTTCAAATACTATTTTCGAATTATCAGAAATTCTGCACCGATTTAAAGATTTGGCTATTGCCTCAAAATGTCTTGGCAAGGTAGCCAGATAAAAAATCCTCTGTTTTGTATTGTGTTTTTGTTCAATACCCCTTATAATTACATCCAAATTACAGAAATTTTTATCATAAAAATCAAATTGGTGATAGTGAAAATTACTTTTTAGTTTTTGCCAAGTATCTTTATCAAAATTCTTAACATAAGGTTTACTTCTTTTCAATACTTCATATGAAGATAAATCATCAATAGAAGTTCCCAATATTGCAAAATTGCCTATCTCTTTTTTCTTTACTAAATTAAAAATAGAAGGGATTAATTTTTTTTTGGCCAAATCTCCTGTTGCTCCTAATATTATAAATAGTGTCATATTTTGATTAATTTAGTTCATTTAATATTACATCTCTTGAACATTTCAATTTTTTGTTTAACTCTTTTATTCAACATAGTATTTAATTATTTTGAAAAGAACTATTTATTCTTTTTCTTTGTGACCTTAGTTTTTACTTCTTTCTTTAACTTCTTAATCGCTCTTTCGTGACTCCCTAATGTTTTTTCATGATGAGATAGTCTTCTCATTGCAGAAACTGCTTTTCTGATTACTTTATCCTCTGCAAGGAAAACCATGACTATATCACTAATTATATAAAGCATCAAAGTTATGCCAAACATTGCGTAAAATGCAGTAAATAATTTAGAGTGTGTTGTCGTAGGAACTAAATCACCATAACCTACCGTAGTTATAGTCATAGCCGTAAAATAAAATGAATCTGAGTATGTCCATCCCTCAGCATAATGATAAAAAAAAACACCTATTAAAATGAATAAAACTACTACAATAAAAGGATGCACGAGTTTCTCGTCAATCATAAGATTACAACTTGTGTTTTTGATATATATATTTTTCGATATGATTAACAGTAACCTTTAAAAACGAAAATATATTTTCTACACTCATGATGGTAAATACTGTGAGTCAAGCAGGAAGATAATTCTTAATACTATCAGGAGTATAACATGTTTATAGAAGATTTCAAATGGACAAAAGATATGACTGTAAAAAATTTGGTTGATGGTTTTCGTAATCTGGGGTATCAAAGTATCGAGCTTGGGAAAGCTTCAGAAGTAATTCAAAGAATGAAAAAGAATAGTGCTAAAATTTATCTCACTTTTACTTCAAATATGGTTACATCAGGATTAAGAGGATTTTTTGCTCAAATCATTTCTCTTAAGATGGCAGATGTTATTGTAACAACTGTTGGCGGAATTGAGGAAGATATTATGAAAGCAGAAGGTGAAAAGTTCTCAATCGGAAAATTCAAAGCTGATGATGTTGAACTTCATGAAAAAGGAGTTAACCGAATTGGAAATATTTATGTTAAAAATGAAAGTTATATGAAATTTGAAGATTTGATTCTTCCTATTCTTGACAAATTATACCAAAAACAAGCCAGATGGGCTGTATCTGATATGCTTAGAGAAATTGGTTTAATGATGGATGATGAAAATTCAATTTTATATCAAGCAGCAAAAAATAATGTTCCTATTTTTTGTCCGGCCATTACTGATGGGGCTTTCGGTTTTCATCTTTACTTATTCCAGCAAAAACATAAAGATTTCATAATAGACACTGTGCAGGATTTTGGTAATATTTTGAATTCAACTTCACAAGATGAGAAAAAAGGAGTTATTTGTTTAGGTGGAAGTATCTCTAAACATCATGCAATATTAGCAACTTTACTTAATGGGGGCGCAAATTATGCATTATATATGACTACTTCTCATGAAAGTTCTGGAAGTGTTTCAGGAGCAACAACTTCAGAAGCAAAATCATGGGGTAAAGTAAAAGATGAAGGTGATGTTGCAACAGTAAATGGAGATGTAACTATTAACTTTCCTTTAGCAATGATCCATGCTCTTGAGAATCTAAGCGAGGACAAAATCATATGAAATTTATACTTTCAAAAGAAGTTGCATTAAAGAAATATAATGAAGTAAAAGAATTATGTGATATAGTAAGTTATTCTTCTAAAACTAACCCTAAAGTAACTCCCATATTGGAAGAGAATACAGATTCAATGTTTTCAGTTCATACTAAAAATGAATTAAAACATATTAAAGACAAATCAAGAGTTATTTTCTTGGCACAAGCTTGGAGATTAGAAGAAATTCAGGAACTTGTGAATGAAGGGATTAGGAACTTTGTTGTTGACAATGAAGTAGACTTAGATGTAATGGAAAGATTTCTTGAAGACAATAAAATTCCTTTAACACTTTATCTAAGAATTAAATTAAAAGAAAATACAATCAGAACCGAAAAGTATTATGTTTTCGGAATGGATTCAGATGTTGTTAATCAAAGAATTAGAGAACTGTGGGGAAAGGCAAAACTGGGAATTCATTTTCATAGGAAAACCCAAAATATGGCAGAATGGAATTTGAAATATGAGATGAGTTCAATAATTGATGAAGACGTTAAAGAAATAATTGAATTTGTTAATATTGGTGGAGGATTGCCATCAGAATATGCTAATACTAATCTTAATGTAATGGAATCTATAAGAAATAAAGTTAATGAATTCAGAGAATGGTTAGGAGATATTAAACTAGTAATTGAACCTGGAAGATTTATAGCCGCTCCATCAGTTAAACTTCATACTAAAATTCTTGCAATTCATGGCAATACTATAATTGTTGATGCTTCAGTTTATAATAGTGACATGGATGCATTAATTGTACCAGTTAAACTTAAAGTAGAAGGAGAAAAAGAAGAAGGTAAGTCATATTCAATTAAAGGTTCAACTCCTTGTTCATTAGATTTATTCAGATATAAAGTATATTTAGAACCAAAAGATGAAATTATTTTCTTAAATGCAGGTGCATACAATTTCCATTCTGATTTTTGTGATTTAAATGAAATTGAAACTGAAGTTGTGGAAAAGTTTTAACTTTTATATTTAGCTAAAACATCAATAACTTGTGCTCTTCCTTCCCCTAAAGGAACTATTGCCGAAGCATCAGGAAACAAAAAGCATTTTTCTATTGTAATATATGGCTTTGTAGAACTTTCATTTCTTAAATGAATTCTTGCAATCACATAAGGTAATGTTTTATCATAATCGATTACTTTACCAAAAACACATCCTCCCTTATCTAAAAAATATAGCGTTCCATCAAATTGTTTTATTCTTCCACCTTCAGAACCTAAATCTAAATCTTCTGGTAATGTCATAATTATTGATTCATCTAGTTCTCTTAGTTCCCTTTCTAATTTGCCAGGATAACCACCTGTAAACTCATATGAACTCATTTTATACTAGATAATGATTTTTAATTTATAAAGATAAAGGTAAAGTTTTAATACTAGTAAATTAAAATAAAATTATGCAAAGAGAATTAAAAATTATGCTGACAACTTCTGCTTTAATTAATCTTGCAGGCGGAATGTTAGGACCAATTTATGCTATCTTTGTACAAGATATTGGAGGAGCTATTCTTACTGCAGGTTCATCATACAGTATTTTTGCAATAGTTGCAGGAATTATGACTTTTTTTGTTGCAAAATTAGAAGATAGATATGATCACCAAGAATTTTTAATCGTTATTGGATATTTTATTATGTGCTTAGGATA
>JAHWHN010000192.1 GCA_019323235.1 Candidatus Woesearchaeota archaeon
ATCAATATTATTACAAGTGGAGACATAAATTGTTCAAGGAATATCTTAAAAGGAGAGATTTTATTTTTCTGTTCAATTTCATTTAAGCCATATAGCTTAATTCTATTTTCTGCTTCTTCATCAGATAATCCTTCAATTGATGTTCTTAAATCTTTCAGACATTCATCGGCAGTTTTATTATAATAATCCATACTCATTTTTTAGTCTGGAAATATATAAATCTTTTTAATTGATACTTCATTAACTGCTATATGAGTTTAGAAGGATTAGTTGAAAAATATGATAATGATTTTGGCTTTAAGTTAAAGTGTAAATTGAAACATTATGCCAAAAAAGCAAAATCCTTACTTGCAATTGGAGCTTTAGCTTATATGGGTGTTTCATCCACAATTGGTGTCAAAGATCTTATTCAATGTAAAGAAAATAAAAATCCCAAACCTATAAATGGTAGAGTTCCTTGGGAAATTCCTTTAACTACTGCAGGAGTCGGTATTGCAGGTTATTTATATCTAAGAAAGAAAAATAATAAACCAAAAAATAAAAAATTAGATAATATTGAACAATTTTTAAAAAACCCTTTTTGTGAAGAAAATCAGCAAATAGATTGTAAAATTAATTATGAAGATACAATTGAAATTATTAATAACAATCACAAGAATATTTTTAATTATTCAAAAATATCATCAACAGTTTTAGGTTCTGCAACCACTTTATTTTATTTTTCTCAAATATCTGATTTATCTAATACATTTATAATAAATGGAAAAATTGGATTGATGGCATCAATATTTTATAGTTCTGCTTATGTTTCTGAAAGAGTACTTGAATATTTTAAAAAAATTAAATTATCAAAAAATGATATTCAAATGAAAATTGGAATTATAACTTCCGGAATGTTATTTGAATCTCTTAAATTAAGAAAACAAAATAAATTATATGAGTCTAATGAATTTCAAGAAGAATTAGATGAATTAAATCATCTAAATGATATTATTAATGCAATTAATGAGAGAAAACCAAAAAATCTTTACGAACTACCAAAAATATTATCAAAAAAAGTTGAAGATAATATTTATTTCGGAGAATATATAGAAATTTTATCAAATTCAGATATGAAATTACAAAATCAAGAATTAATACAAGCAATGATATTTGATTCTTTAATAACTAGATTTAATTATGAAACGCATAAGATGGATTTAGAAGGAATAATGAATTTTAAAAAAGAATATTGTTTTTTTGAAAAAGAATCAGATAATCTATGGGAGAATGTTCTTTCTAAAGTTTTAAGAGAAAATAAAACAGAACCAATATATGGAGAACATGTCTTAACATTAAAAGAGAATTTAGTCAGTGACCTATTCATTATAAAAAAATTAGATGAAGAAGAAGCCATTTATGAAAAGTTATTAGCAGAAAGAGTTGAGAAATTAATTGCAGGGCATAAAGAATATGATATGAGCAAACCATATAAAATTTTAAAATATAATGATGATTATTACTATTTTAATAAAAAAATAGATGGAAATGACTTAAATAGTATTTTTAGTATCGAACCAATCATTAAAGCAAGTAAATATCTTAGATTAATACATGACAATATTAACTCATCAAAAAATAGAAGAGATTATAAAAAAGAATTAGAAGATAGGTTGCCTCAAATACCTGAATGGTGGGATGAAATCTGGAAAGAAATAGATGAGGATTATGTTGTTGACATGGATCCTCATGGAGGACAATGGATTTTTGATGGTGAAAAAATCTATAGAATTGATTTCAGTGACAAAGGAAGTGTTCAAAGAGGCTTTCAATTAAATAAATTGGTTGTTGAATCTGAAGGTTCAGTATGGCTTGATAAAAGAGATGTTGTTCTAAAAAATTATGACTATGAAAATCACAAACAATATGATTTATGTATGCTAATTAGTGCACATAGTTATATTTCTAAATCATTTTACAAAGGATTAGATATTAATGAAGTAAAAAGAAGATATGCCGAAGCAGCCAATATTTCTGCACAAAATCTCGGGTTCAAAAACATTGGTAAGTATTTTAAAAAAATAGAAGAAGAAATAATTAATTCTATGTTAGCAGAAAACTTTATATAACTGCATAATTCAATTAATTCCATGGAAGACAAAGGAATAACCGTAAAAAAAGAAGATGACATTGCCGAATGGTACGGCCAGGTAATCCAAAAAGCAGAACTTGCCGAATATGGAGTTGTAAAAGGAACCTATGTTATCAGACCCAGAGGTTATTATATTTGGGAATC
>JAHWHN010000193.1 GCA_019323235.1 Candidatus Woesearchaeota archaeon
ATTTTGTTTTTCTTTGCAATTTGAGCTAATTTTCTTAACTCCTTTTCAGAGTATACTTTTCCAGTCGGATTATTTGGAGAGTTAATGATAATTGCCTTTGTTTTTTTTGAAATTTTAGATTTCAAGTCTTCATAATTAATTGTGTAATCAGGATTTGTTTTTACAACAATAGGTTTTCCATTTTTTAAACGTATTACTTGTAAATAAGCTACAAAAAAGGGATCAAAAATTATTACTTCATCATTTGGATCTATAAGTGCATCAAGTGCTATTGACAATCCTCCTGAAACTGCACTAGTGATAATTATATCTTCAGGTTTTGCCTTGATTTTGTTTTTTTTCAATAATTTATTTGAAACTGCATCTTTTAACTCTTTAATACCAGTTGTTGGAACATAAGAATTTAAATTATTATTTATTGCTTTAATTGCAGCCTTTTTAATTAAATTTGGAATTGGAAAATTAGGTTGACCTACCGTTAAATTTATTGGGTCTTGAACTTTTGAAGCCATTTCAAACATTTTTCGAACTTCACTCAAATCTACATTTTTTATTCTTTTTGAAACCATTATCTAATTTTGATTAATCTCATATTTATATTTATCTAAATAATTTGTAGAAATATTTATATATCTTTTAATTAATGAAAGTTACTATGAACAAAAAAGGTGTTGAAATAGCTATTAATCAAATTGTCATTCTTATTATTGGAATTACTATTGTAGGAATGGGACTAATATTAGTTGGAAAAATTATGACTTCTGGTGACTCACAAATTGATGCTGCAAATGCAAATATAAGAGCTCAATTTGAAAGAAGTTTATCTTCAGATGAATTGGTTGATATTCCTTTAAAGAGTAGACAATTACAATCAAATGAATTAGAAATATTCCATTTAGGAATTTATAATGATGCTAGTGTTGCTAGTGGTACTTATTTTACAATAATAATTACTGGAAGTATTGGAGCTGATTTAACAAAATTAAAAAATGCACTTCAAGTGGTGAGTGCTACAGATACAGGAGTTAATTCTAAATTGATTTTAGAAACAATTCAAAAAGGAGATGTTGGAGTTGTTCCAATTGGTTTTAAACCTAAAGAAGGTCCTCTAGGAATTGGTCAATATACATACAATGTTTGTGTTTGTGATGGTGATTCTTGTTTGCAAAAAGGAGATGATACCAAACAAATAACAGATTGTACATCTGCTAACATTCAAAACATCGGAAATCTTTATGATTTTGTAACATTTTCAGCAACTGTGAAATAAAATGAATTTCAGACCTAAGAAAATTTATGGTACTGCTAAGAGAGAAGTATGTCCTTTCTGTCAAAATATAGCAACTACTAAGAATAAGCAAGGGATTCCAACTTGTCAAAGTGATAAAGAAAAAAGTTTAGATAATCTAAAATGTGCATGTGGTGAATATCTATATGTTATGGAAGGGAAGTTTGGAAGTTATTTTAATTGCCCAAGATGTGGTAATATTAATTTTAACAAAGGTTTGAATATGAATGGATTACTTTGATCTTTTGTAATTTTTCTTTCTTGTTTTAATTTTCTTTTCATCATTTAAGAATAATCTTTTTTGCTCTTTTTTTTCTAAGAATGTTCTAGGAATGTATATTTTCTTTTTTGTTTTTGGATCTAATCCTGTATAGTACATTGCACTTGATACTGTCATTGGAGTTGGAGTAAATAGTTGTACTGCTTCAGGATTTTTCATTCCTTTTACCACATTTGCAAGTTCTTTTGCTTCTTTCATTGAACTTCCAGGATGACCAGTCATAAAGTAATAAGATACTTCTTTGTCAGAATATTTCTTGAATCTTTTTACAAAGTCTTTGTAATCTCCATAATCTTTGTTCATTAATTTTAATACTTCTTTGTTTACATGTTCTGGAGCAATTCTTAATGTATCATATACATGATGAGATAATTCTTCAATTAATTCTTCATTTACTAAATCATGTCTTATACCACTTCTTATGTAAACATTTTTTACACCAGGCACTTGCCTTGCTCTTTTTAATAAATCAATATATCTTCTCATACTTCTATCTAATAATTTACAACTCATACAATTCTTTAAAGTACATTTCTCACAGTCCATACCATACATATTAGCAGAAGGTCCTCCAAAGTCATCAATATTTCCTCTAAATTGAGGATGTTTTGTTATATTTTTAATTTCTCTTAAAATAGATTCTTCTGATCTAGAAATAATCCTCTTCCCAGATATTAATGTTAAACAACAGAAATTACAATCCCCAATACAACCTCTATGAGTTACAACTGAAAATTGAAATCCTCTTAGTTCTTTTGGTACATCTCTTGTAAATGGTAATTCATAATATTCATCCAAATCTTTTGGAGTATACATAGGACTTTTGTGTTGTAATATGTATCTGTTGTCAATTTTTTGAGCTAGATTTTTATCTATATTGAACATCATTTGCATATCACAATATTTTTCTTTTGAATTTGTTACTTCTTCAAAACTAGGAAGTTCTATAAATCCTTGAGGAACTTCTTTTGAAATAATTGATGTTCCAGGTATATCAAGAAGTGATTTTTTATTTTTAATTCTATCTGCAATGTCTAAAATTTGTTTTTCCGCATAACCATTTATTACTAAATCTGCTCTTGTATCAAAAGAAATTGGCCTTCTTATTTTATTACTCCAATAATCAAAATGAGCAAATCTTCTTAATGAAGCTTCAGTACCACCTAAAACTAATATTGAATCTTTAAAGTATTTTTTAATCCAGTTTGAATATACAATTACTGCTCTATCCGGTATGTTTTCTTTATATTTTAAATATTCATCATCTGCTCTTTTTTTAAGTAAAGGAGTGTAGTTTCTAACCATTGAATCAATACTTCCTGAACTTACGGCAAAGAATAATTTTGGCTTTCCTAAAGATTTTATATCTTCTTCAGATTGTGGCTGTTCAATTATTCCAACAGTATAACCATATTTTTCTAATAGTCTTTTAAGTATTGCAGCCCCACTTAATGGGTGATCAAAAAATATTTCTCCAGTTACAAATATAATATCATATTGCATTTTTAATAAGAAATATTTGCTGTTTAAAAACCTATTGTCTATTTATTTAATTTTAGTAACATTAATATAGTATTAATTTCATATTTCATAATATGTTAGCACTATTTTCATTTTTAATAATTATATTTTTATCACTTTTTATAGTTAGAATTGGGTCCATTGCTTTAGAAGCAACCGGTATTTCTAAGGATATTTCTCAGTTTGAAGCTTTATCTGCTTTTTCAGGAGTAGGATTTACTACTAAAGAATCTGAGATTGTAATGGCTAATTCTTTGAGAAGAAAGATAATTAGAGTTTTAATGATTTTAGGTAGTGCCGGATTAACAACAGGGGTTGCTACTTTAATTTTGACTTTTATGAATGGTTCTAGCACCAGAAACATATTTGGATTTTCACTTGATTCATTTACATTCAACTTCTTAATAATCATAATTGGTTCATTTACTTTGTTCTTAATTTCAAGAACTGAATTATTTGACCAGTTTGTAAGATTTTGTTTCAGAGGACCATTTCGTGCGATTAAGAAAAAGGTTTCTTTATACGATTACGAGAATTTATTAGGACTTTCAAAAGGTTTTGGTATTATTCAATTTCAAGTTCCAAGAAGAAATTGGATGGATGGTAAAACTATTGGAGATTTAAAATTAGAGAAAGAAGGAGTTAATACACTTGGAGTCTTTAGAGAAATTCATGGCCATGAAGAATATATTGGATTACCTTCTAATGATTTTAAAATCCATTATGGAGATAGAATCATTATTTATTGTAGAGATGAAGTTGTTGAGAGTTTAGCTAAAAGACCAAAAGGTAAAGAAGGTAATATTTCAAGAAAAGAATCTGAACTACAACAAAAGAAAATAAATATTGTTAACAAGCTAGAGGAACAAAAGTTTGCTTTAGTTAAAGAACAAGAAAAGAAGTAAATTAAATTTTTAATTCTAATAATTTTTTACTTGGAGTTTTTGATGTTACAATTGCTGAAGCAATTAGAACTCCTTTTGCCCCAAGTTTTTTTGAAATTATTATGTCTTCTTTAGATTTAATTCCAGCTCCAACAAATAAAGGAATCTTTGCAGAGTTTTTTACTGATTTTTCAATTAGATTTGGTTTTGATGTAACTGAAGTTGTTTTACTCCCAATATATTCCGGAGGCTCTACTCCAATGTAATCTGGATTGTATTTAACGAATTTTTTAACGTCTTCAGGTTTTGGAACTAAAACCATTGTTTTTAATTTTAATTCTTTACATTCTTTAAGAATTTCTCTTATTTTTGTTGTTTTGTGTTCAGAATGATTAATAAGAACTCCTTTTACACCATTAGCTTTCATATCTTCTGGTAAAATCCAACCAGTGTTACTACCATAGTTTATTGGGTCAACATGTTGTGCCCAAATAGTTAGTTTTGTTTTTGAAGATAAATGAACATCACCAGGTTGTAAACAAAGAATTGGGTCCATTTTAGTAGACTCCAATTGTTTAATTAATTTCAAAGCATTCTTGCCAGTACCCTCTTTATAGGTTTTAAAATTAATTATATACTTCATGTTAATCTTAATTTATTCTTTCTTCTTAACTACTTTTTTGATTTTATCTAATAAACCAGGTTTTTTAGTTAAGTTGTTTGGAGTAGGATTATTAACAACAGTTTCTTCCTTTTTTACTACTTTTTTTGTTTTTTTGTAGGATTTCTTTTTTACTTTTGATTCAGTATTTACAGATGAATTTGCCTCTACTTTATTCTCAGAAGATTTGTCAATTTCCTTATTCTCTGAAGATTTTGCCTGATCATTATTTTTATTTAACTCTTTTTGTATTTGTCTTAATTCATAATTCTTATCGTAAATTAAATACTCTTTACCCATATCTACAAATTGATCAGAAGCTTCTTTAATTCTTGAAGAAGCAGTTTTACCAAAAGCCATTACTTCTGCTCTACAACCTTGAGCTTTTACATATTCTAATAAATCTTGAAAGTCTCCATCTCCGGAAATTAATACTATAACATCTACTTTTGGAGCAATTCTTACCACATCCATAGCAATTCCAACATCCCAATCACCTTTTTTAGCTCCACCATAGAAAATTTGTAAGTCTTTTAATCTTACTTCATAACCTATTTTTGCCAAAGCATCTTGAAATTTGTTCTCACCTTGAACATCTGCAGAAATAGCATAAGCCATTGCTCTAATTAGTTTTCTTCCACCAACAGCATCATTTAAAATTTTATTAAAATTTACTTTTGAATTGTATAATTGTTTTGCTGAGTAATACATGTTTTGAACATCTACAAAAACAGCAACTCTTTGATTTTCGTGATTCATGATTTTTTAATGGATTAGGGATATATAAAATGTTTGTTTTTATTTTGAAAAAGTTTATATATTTTAAACATAATTATTAACTTATGTTTGATTATAATTTAATTTGGCAAGTTTTTGTAATTGGTTTCATTATACTAATTGGAGCTATTGCTCTAAATATAATTGCTAATTTTCTGAATATTTCAACATGGTATACTTTTATTATTAATATTGGACAATTGGGATTATTAGAGTCTATTAAAAAAGAAGGTTTTAACTTGATTTGGTTATTTATAATATATCCGTTTATGCTTGGACTAATTGGTTATTACTCTTCTAAGTTATTCTAAACTAAAAATTTATATATTACCTAAATAATTATTTATTGTATGAATGAATTAGTATCCTATATCGAAAACTGTAGAAAAAAAGGTTTTAGTGATAGATATATTAGAAAAGTTTTAAAAGATGCTGGGCATCAAGATTTTGTAGTTAAAAGAGCATTTTCATATTCAAAAGGTGGAAGAAAGAAAACAATCCATTCTAAAAATGTTTTATTATCATTAATCATGATTTTAGGTATTATCTCAATAATGGGTATTGTTGCATTACTTAATTTTGATGATGAAACTCCAACAGGATATATTGTAAATACTCCTGATAAAATGGAACAATTAAATATTGAACAAACTAAGTTATTGGATGCTAAAAATAAAATTCTAGAACAACAAGTTGAGATGATTGAAGGTTTAGATTTAAGTTTAGAAGAAAAGGAACAATTAATTCAAGAGCAAACTAAAAAAATCAATGAGTTATTTAATCAAATAAATACTGAAAGGTCTGAAAACTTAAATGCATCTATTGAATTAATAAATTCCTTATTAGTTAGATGATGAAAACTGAAAAAAAGATTTTATCTTTAAAATTACTCAAAGAAAGAGCATATAAAATAAAAGATATTGATTCTATTATTGAAAGTTTAGAAAAAAATAAGATATTAAGTTCTGAATTTGTTAAAAAAAAGAATGATAATAAATTAAATGAGTTATTTTTTGGATTTAAGTTATTAAAGACTTGTTTTTCTGAGAAGCAAATTATTACTGAAAGGACTCAAAGTTTAATTGCCAATCTTGGAAGATTAAGAGCAGCTATTGTTACAGAGGATTTTTGTAAAGCTAAGAAGATAATGTATAAACATGTTCATGAAAGTTACACTAATCTTAAAGAGTTAATGAAAGGTAATAAGGACTTTGATAAAGACTTAAAGAAATTAGATTCTTTGTTTAAAGAATATTTTAAAATTGCTAATTTAAAAGGTGAAGACATTAAAGAAATTAATAAGAGTATAAAAATTTTAAAGAAGATTCATAAGAATCAAGAAGAATTATTAGTTAGCGGATCTTATTATTTTATAGAATATTCTAGAGAAATTGTTAAATTAGAGAAAAAGAGTAAATGTCAAATATGATTTTAATAATTAATTATTAAGAATTTTCTTTAACTAACTTATTTAATACATCAAAGGACTTTGCTGTGTCTTTCTCAGCTATCAGAAAAGTCATTTCTGTTAATGTTGAAACTATGTCTATTACATTTATGTTTTCCCAGTTTAGTGCTCTTGTTACAATATAAAATAATCCAACTGTTTCTATTGATTCTAAAGGTATGTTTATTGTTAAACTAGAAATATTATTTACAATCATTTTAATATTATTTTTTGAAAATAATTTTTTTACTTCTGGTTCATGTTTTTTATTGATAATAATCATTATTTCATGAAGACCTTGAGTTATTGTTAAGAAATCTCCTTGATTTATGTTAATAATCTCATATATTTTTTTGATTTTTTCTTGAACTTCGTATTGTTTGTATATTGTAATTGATATTAAATCTGATTGTATTATTATATTTGATTCAGAGTTGAACTTTGCTCTTTTTACAAATGTTTTATTTAACTTATGACTCAATCTTCTTATTGCCATATTTACTGCAGAAAACTTTACTTTTTGATTAAGCTCTTTTTCCACAATAGGTATTAATTCTTCTGCTAAAGCCGCATTATTTATGACTCCTCTACTTAAGGCTTCTTGGAGAAAAGGCTTCCTTATAATTTCTTTTTCAACTATATTTGCAATTGTCACCATTTTTATTTTTTAACTTTTTATCTTATTTTTGTGAATTATTTTACATTAAGTTAATATTACATATAAAGTTTTCTATTTTTGTCGTAAAGACAGGAGGAAAATAAAATGAATAGAATAGCATCAGTAGATAGGATTAATGAAGAAAGCAGGAGGTGTCCCAAGTATTACTCAAATTAGTAATGAACTTGAGTTTGGGATAAATAACCTTAACGCGCAAACTCTGATAAATAATTCAAGTTTGCCTTTAATGTCAGAAGTTAATCCAGAAAATGTAGTAGAGCTAAATATTAGCCTAGCAGATAATGTAGAACAACTAAACCAACAATTAGAAGAAAATGTTAATAGATTAATTGATGAAACTTTTAGATTAGGAGGGGCTCCTTATGCAGGATCATCCGTTATTGGAGATGTATCAAATATAATTCCAGCAAGATATAGAACCACTTGTTTATCAGAATCTTGTGCAAGAGGATTTTTAGATATATCAAGTATGCAAATAGTTCTAGGAATTAGTGGAGAAGAATTTGGAATTAATTTGATTAATTATCTGCAAACAATAAATCCTATATTATTAGCACTCTCCAACTCATCACCTTATGTTTTAGAGAATGGTAGTTTAATTGATACTGGATTTGAAAGTAGAAGAATTGCATCATATAGAGAATTATGTAGATACTTTCCAAATGAAATGTTACGAAGTCAAAATCTGTCATCTAGAGAACATTATTTTGAGATTTTGCAAGACATTTCTGATAGAGTAAATCATGATTTGAGAAATGGTAATTTGGATTCAAATAATCAAGAATTATATAGAGAAAGAGAAGGTGGGGCTTATGCACCATTTGATTGTTTAAATCCTAGTCAACTTTATTGGATGACTAGATTCAGACCAGATCATGAAAATGAAACAAGTGATTTTTCTATTGAATCAAGAGTAATGGATATTCCAACAACGATTCAAAGAATGCAAATGTTAAATTCATTTGTAGTTGGAATTGCATTATATGCAGAAGCATATGGTTTTAACGATTTCCCAAGAATCTACGGAGATGAATTTGAGAATTTAGAACGTGCTGCAAGTTATGGATTAGATGCAACAATATTTCATATGCCAGTTAGAAGTTATGTTAGAATTTTGAGAGATTATGCAATTGAAGGATTAAGACTAAATGGAATGGATTATCATCAAATGAATAATATGATTGATAATGTTCTGGAAAATGGAAATGATGCAACAATTATGAGAAGACATAATTTCACAAATCCAAATCAACTAGTAGATTATTTAATTACTAGATTGGAGGAAGGAGAATGATTGGAATAATTAATTGCGACTTAGATAATAATCCAAATACAAACGGAGCAAGTCTATTGAATAATTTAATTGAGAATTCAGAAATTGTTAATTTAATTGAAGGAGAAATTCCTTCCTTTAATTATTCTGGATTCATAATTACGGGATCAAGAGCAAATTATAATGACGAATATGAATGGATTTCTTCACTTAGAAGATTAATATTAGAAATAGATTCAAGAAATATTCCTTGTTTAGGAATTTGTTTTGGAATGCAAGTTATTGCAGATGTTTTTCATGGAAGTGTTATTCAAAATGAGATTGAAGAAAATGGATTTTTTCGAATTAGTATTTCAGATAATAGTTTATTTGAAAATTTTGAAGAAGAAATTAATGTTTTTGAATCTCACCATGATGTGGTTTCCGAAGTTCCAATTAATGCAAGAGTAATTGCTGAAAATGAAAATTGTATTCAAGGATTTCAATTGAGAAATTTATATGGAATTCAATTCCACCCAGAAATTACTTTTGATGTTGCCAGATTAATGGATGAAAGAGATGGAACAAATTATTCTTCCAGAGTAAATGAAAATGATGGAATTGAAGTGATAAATAATTTCATAAGGATGTGTGAAAATGAATAGCAGTCTACTTTTTATCGGAGCAGGAATTGGAGTTACTGTCGGAGATGTATTACTATGTAACTGGGTTAGACAGAATAATAATCTTTTTTTATTTTTAGGATTATTATTTAATGTAATTGGGATATTGTTTTATGCCCAAACTTTGAGATTTGAAAGTATTGGGGTTGCGACTTCAATTTTTTTAGCGATTAATATTGTAGCAGTTACTCTTGCAGGACTAGTTTTATTTGGAGAAAGAATTTCTTGGTCTCAAGGTTCAGGAATATTAATGGTTATAATTTCAATAATCTTAATGGAGATTTGATTTTGAAAACTCTTCAGTAAAGCATTCCCACAATTCACCAGATATTGGGTAAGAATTATTATTTATTAGAATTGAAACATCATAAACAACACCAGAAACTTTACTAAGATTATTTTCTTTTTTGAATACTTTTTCCGCCTCTTTAATAGATTCTTCCAAAGTTCCTTCAATGACACTTTCTATTAGCTCTAAGTTTTGGTCTGACCAAGAAGGTTTTATTTTAACTATGTAATTTCCCTTATTTAAGTCAAGTTCATTTAAGATTTCTAATGATGTCTTATTTGTAGATATTTTTTCTTCTAAATAAACAATCTTATTATGGATTCTTTCTTTCAAATACATTCTTAATGATTCCATGAATTATAATAGGTTTACTTTATTTAAAAAGATTGTTTATATATTTGGGGGGTTTTAAGCTAATTTAATACAAAAAACATTTAAAAAGACTATATATTTTCCTACCTATTATGGCCAAAAGATATGATTTTAAGGAAGTTGAGACTAAAATACTCGATTCTTGGAAGAAAAACGACACTTATAACAAATCCGCAAAAAGAAATAAAGAAGGACCTAAATTCTACTTTTTACAGGGACCTCCATATACTTCTGGTAAGATTCACATTGGTCATGCTTGGAATAATTCCTCAAAAGATATTATGTTAAGATATAAGAGAATGAGAGGATTTGATGTGTGGGATAGAGCTGGGTATGATATGCACGGTTTACCTACTGAAAATAAAGTTCAAAAACAATTAAATCTTAAGGATAAAGAAGCTATTGTTGAATACGGAATGGATAAATTTATTGAAGAATGTAAAGCTTTTTCTGAAAAATATGCAAAAATTATGGATGAAGATCTATTTAATCTTGGAATTTGGATGGACTATAAAAATGCTTATTGGCCTATCAAAAATGAGTTTATTGAAGGAGAATGGTTCTTCGTTAAGAGAGCTCATGAAGAAGATAGATTATATAAAGGTAAAAAAGTAATGACTTGGTGCGGTGATTGTGAAACTGCACTTGCAAAACACGAATTAGAATATGAAAATGTTAAGGATAATTCTATTTTCTTAAAATTTAAAATTGAATCTACTGAAAATGAATACTTAATAATTTGGACTACAACTCCTTGGACAATTCCTTTTAACTTAGCAGTTATGGTTAATCCTAAATTAGATTATGTTAAAGTTAAAGCAAATAATGAAGTTTGGATTGTTGCTAAAGATTTAATGGATTCAGTTTCAAAATCTGCTGAAGTTGATTTTGAAGTAATTGAAGAATTTAAAGGTAAAGAATTAGAAGGAGTTAAGTACATACATCCTTTACATGATAAAATTGATTTTGAAAATGATCAATCTGAAGCTTTACATACTGTTCTTATGTCAGAAGAATATGTTGATACTTCTGCAGGTTCAGGATTAGTTCATTGTGCTCCAGGTTGTGGACCAGAGGATTATGAAGTTGGAATAAAATATGGATTAATACCTTTCAATAAATTAAATGAAAGGGGAGAATTTGAAGATATGAAATCATTAACTGGTATGAAAGCCAAGGTTGATGATAAAAAGTTCGTTGATATGTATCACGAAAATGGATGTTTAATTGCTAGAAAAGTAGTTGAACACGATTATGCTCATTGTTGGAGATGTCACAATCCAGTTTTATTTAAAACAACTGAACAATGGTTCTTAAGAACAGAAGATTTAACTAAAGAGATTTTAGAAAGTAATGAAAAAGTTCATTGGGTTCCTGATGAGAGTAATGAAAGTTATAAAAGATGGGTTGAAAATTTAAGAGATAATACTATTACTAGACAAAGATTCTGGGGATGTCCTGTTCCTATTTGGGAATGTGAGTGTGGACATTTTGAAGTAATTGGAAGTAAAAAAGAATTAGAAGAAAAAGCATTGAATGAAATTCCAGAAGACTTCCATAGACCATATATTGATAATGTTAAAATAAAATGTAAAGTTTGTGATAAAGAAATTTCAAGAGTTCCTGATGTTTTAGATGTTTGGATTGATTCTGGAACTGCTTCATGGAGTTGTTTAGAATACCCACATAGAAAAGATTTATTTGAGAAATATTTCCCTGCTGATTTTATTTTAGAAGCTTCCGAACAAACTAGATTGTGGTTTAATATGCTTCAAATTTGTTCAAGAATTGCTTTTGGTAAAAGTTGTTACAATAATGTTTACACTACTGGTATGATCTTAGATATTGGTGGAGTTAAGATGAGTAAATCTTTAGGAAATATTATTTCACCATATGAAGTTGTTGAAAAACACGGAGCAGATGTTTTAAGATATTACTTATGTCAAATTCCAGCTGGAAGAAATATGAATTTCTCTTGGGAAGATATTCAATTAAAACAAAGAAACTTGAATGTTTTATGGAATGTTCAGAATTTTTTAATGGATTTACATAGTCAAGTTGATAAATCAGATGCTGCAGAAGAAGGTACTGAAGAAAGGTATATTTTATCAAGATTAAATTCTGCTATCAAAGAAGTAACTGAAAAATTAGATAATTACGAAATTGATGAGATTATTGGAATTATTGAAGAATTTTATTTAGATTTATCTAGAGAATATATTCAAATGACTAGAGATAAAGTTAATGAATCCATGGCTGAAAAAAAATTAGTTTATAATACAATTAAGAAATGTATGTTTGAAATAAATAGAATGTTTTCTATTGTAACACCATTTATTACAGAAGAAATTTTCCAAAATTTAAAAGATGTTTATGGTTGTAGTGAAGAATCTGTACATTTATTAGATTGGCCAGAATATGATGAAGATAAAATTGATACTAAATTAGAAAATGCAATTAAATTAAATGGTCAAATTATTCAAGCAACTTTAGCTGCAAGAGAAAAAGCAAAAATTAGTTTAAGATGGCCTATTAAAGAAATATTAATTTCTACAACTAACGAAGCAATTGAAGAAGTAATTGCAACATTAGAAGATGTTTTGAAAAATCAAACTAATGTTAAAGATATTAAGATTGGTGAATTTGAAGATGTTTCATATAATGTAGCTTTAAACTTTAGAAATGCTGGTAAAAAATTCGGAACTGATACAGGAGATGTTGCTACATCTATAAAAAATGTTGATGGTAAGGAAGTTTATGATGCAATTGAAAAAGATGGCAAATATATGTTAGATGGTAAGTTTGAATTAACTAAAGAAGAAGTTTCTTTTGAAAAAGTAACTCCTGGACACATCTTTACATCAGAATTCCCAAGTGGAACTATTTTCTTAAATGCAGAAAGAAATGAAGAATTAGATAAAGAAGGTTATGCTAGAGAAGTTATTAGAAGAATTCAAGATTTAAGAAAGAAAAAAGGATTAGAGAAAAACGATAGCATAAGACTTCATATTAACTCTCCAGTTTCTTTAGAAGGTTTTGAAGATAAAATTCAAAGTACTTGTGGGGCTTCAGAATTAATTATTGCAGATGAAGGTTCTGATTATCCTGAATGCGATGAATTTGAGATTAAAGGACATGACTTTGTTATTTTCTTTGAGAAAATTTAAATACTTGTTTTTATTTTTTTAAAGTATGGATTTAAGAGAATATTATAATAAACATATCAAAAATAGAAGATTCTATAGGGTTTATTCTGCAGAGTATGAAGAAGATATTAAAGAACATGGTCTTACTCCAAAAAAAAATCCATACCGTAAATTATATCCAAGGATTAAAAAATTATTTAGAGTTTTAAGATGGTTAGAAAAACATCATACTTTTGAGCATACACAAATGTGGGGACGCCTAGTTGATTCTGAAAAAATAATATCTACTACCCTTAATGATATGAAGAATAATTTTATAGATTTCACTCCTTTCAAATCAGAGGTTGAATACTATCAAAATTTAATGAAGGGTAAAGGGGGAGCTATAGTTTCAACTGTAAAATTAATAACAAATGATATTTTAGAACGGAAACCTAAATTACCTTGGTATGCTTCATATAAATTCATAAAAAAAATGAATGATTGGACAATAGAAAGGGGGAAACATGATATTAAGGTTTTATATGTCCTAGGAAGTTGTGAAGAGTTAAATACAGCTTTTTTTCAAACAAGAAATGAATACAAACATGACAATCTCCCTTCACCCTATGGATCTTTTGAACATTTTAAAAAAATAATTAATGAGCATGGTTTAGAAAAGTACAAAAAAATTATAGAAGGAAAAAGAAACACAGATGAAACTTTTGTAAATTTAAGAATGACTAGTTTAGTTCCTAGAAAAGAAATTCATTTTATTTAACTCAATTTATTCTTTTTATTAATAATCTTTAAAAATGATGTTTAACTACTATTCTAAATGGGTTATAGAGATTTTGATGATGAACTAATAGATGATGCTGTTAAATTCTTAAAAAGTAACAATCCAAGAAACAAATTTGAAGATTCTATTATTAAAGAATTGTTAGGTGTTGGTTCAAGGAATATAAGTAATCAAAAATTTAAAGGATTAGAACGAAAGTTATATTCTTATGGTTTAAAGAAAATTAAGGAACTTGAAGAAGAGAATGTTTACTCTATTTATAGAGGAGATGTCTTATTTTATATGGGTTTAGTAGCAGAAAAACTTTTTTGGATAACTAAAGATTTAAGATGGACAACAAATTTAGTTAAAGATATTTATGCTTCTTTGGATTGTTATTCAGAATTAGGTTCTAAAAGGAATTTTATTAGTAATTTAATGATAGTTAACTCTTGTAAATACGTATTTAATAATCTTAATGAGAATTGCATATGGGAAGAGATTAAGTTCAAATCTGAAGTGAATTTGGCCCATCATCATGAATATCTTTGTCAAAAAAATACATACAAGAGTATGGATAATTTAGTAAAAAGTATTCATAATTATGCTTTTGCTGCAGACTGTGCTAAATATATTGGAAGAAGATTAAAACATAAAGGGTATATTGAAGAATCAATAGAATTATATGAAACGGCATTAGAAAAAGGCAAAGACATTAGTGATAAAATTACTTATTTTGATAATTTAGAGATTAGTTTATACCAAATGAGTAAATTATTAGAAAAAGTAAGAGATGATAATAGAGAAATCCCAAATATAGAAGATCTGTTTAAGATTCTCGATAATAATTTCCCAGCAAATAGAAATATTATATGATTAATTTTTATGTCTTTTCATTCTAGCCATAAGAGATTTTAATTTTTCATTTTCTTCTTCTAGATAAATTTTCTTTCTTTCTATTTTTTGGATTAAACCAGTATGTTTTTCTAAAGTAAAATCAACTTCTTTTATTTCTTTTGAGATTTTATTGAATTTTGATAATTCTTCTTTTAATTTATTAACTTCATTAACAAAATTATCAAATTCTTTTTCTATGTTATCTAAATTCTTTAATTTTGAATTTAAATTAATAATTTCTTTATCAATCATATTTGTAACTTTTGTTTCTATGATATCTGAGAGTTTATGTTTCATACTATC
>JAHWHN010000194.1 GCA_019323235.1 Candidatus Woesearchaeota archaeon
AATTGATCTAATTTTAAAACTTCTTCTAGCCAATCGATGTTATCGCATAGATTATGTTTTTTGTTAAAATCAATTAGATATTTATAGAATGTGAGAATTGCGGTTAGAAAACTTTCATCTTTTAATCTTAGATTTTCCCATTCCTCATTATCCCAACCTTCCTCTTCTACAACCTCATGCCATTTTTCAGGATTTATTCTTCTGTGCCTTAGGATAGATACCTTTTCAGATAAATATCCATAAACACTAGAATTTACAGCTCTATGTCCAATATCATCAGCTTGTGATTCTTTTTTGTCATCTACAGAAAAAGGATATAATTCTCCATATTCTTTATTCCATAAATCACTCCAGCTATCTCTATCTTTTTTAGATTTTCTTTTTTTCTTTCCTTCTTCGTCTACATTTTCTTCGAGATTTTCCTGTACTGTGCCATCATCTTCTTTAAGTCTAGCATTATATCTTGAACCAAGTAGTTTTCTACAATAGACATAGATTGTTTGTATATTTTTCCAATCAATAAATGGACAAGCATTTCGCATTTCACTTACAGCAGCATTCGTAAATGAAATCATAATGACTTTCATTTCTTTAAAATGAGCATAAGCTGCATATTTAGAAGCTAGATATGTTTTACCAGTTCCAGGAGGCCCCTCACGTTTTATGATATTTCCAGTGGACGGAATTTTAATAAGAAATTTTGCATGATCTGCCGTTTCCATTTCTCTGACTTTGTTAATATAAGTCATGTCAATATGCGACAAATCAATAACTTCATCTAATTCATTAGGCTCTGGCTTATTAAAAGCATTTATATCTAATCCTATACGCCATGCTGAAATTTTCTTATCATTAAATTCTTCTTCTGATAAATGATTTGAGAAGAAAAAATACTCCCAATGACTATCTTCTAATATGGGATATTTAATACCACATAACTCAAATAATTGCTCGATGTGCGTACTAACAACATGACTTGCATCCTTTCCAAGTACAAATAACTTTTTATCCTTTAATACTAAGAAAAAACCATTCTCACACTTTTCAATTTTAATCTCTTTTATTAACTCTACTACACCTTTTTTTGTGTAATATTTGCTATACTCATACGGTACAGTGCCATCAATAACAATTTTCTCAACGAACTCTTGCTTTGAAAATGGTATTTCTGGTAAAAACTGAAAATTTTCATTGTCTTCTATTTTTTGCGTTGTTTCTATTATTTTTTTATCAGAAAGAGCATCGCTATATATTAGATTAATATCTTGAAATATTTGTTTTGTTCGATAAATCGATTCTATTGGATTGCCAACTACATTAATAGTTTCTAACCTTTGCAATGATTGTAACGCTGAAATATCTTTAATAGAATTATCATAAATGAAAAGTTTTTCAAGATTTTTCAAATTTGTTAATGGCGATATATCAACAATAGAATTTTGAGATAAGTCCAACAACTTTATGGTTAAAAGTTTTGCAATTTCAGACACATCTGAGATATTTTTATCGCAAAGACTTAACCAAACAACATTACCTTGTTCATCAACTCCATAATTCTTTTTAACATCAATGTAAAAATCATTACCTTGACTTAATATTATGCTTAATTGATTTTCAATATTTGAAAGAATTTGTTGATGTTTAGGATTTATCATTGAATTAAATCAACCATATTAATACTAATAACGTTGTGAAAATAAAAAAGGTATAAACTTGAATGTTACTTATATTTAATTCATAAATTTGTAGATATGAAAAACAAAAGAAAGCTAATGCAACATAGACAATAATAAGATATTTGAATATTTCCGCATTGTTTATTAAATTTGTTATTAACTCTCCATTTCTTGCAACTTTACTTAAAAATGACAAAATAGAGATAATAGACAATAAAAATAAAAAAATATCATACTCTTTCATTCTCATTCCAACGTGACAAAAGCTCTTGTTGTGCAAAATCAGCAACCGCTTGACGTGCATGATGTCCATTTCCCATAATCTTACCTTCTCTTTCTAAGGTTTCAAACAATGCACAAACCTCTTGTTTGGACATATTTCGTATAATATGTTCTAAATAAACAATATTTCCAATAG
>JAHWHN010000195.1 GCA_019323235.1 Candidatus Woesearchaeota archaeon
CAAGAATTAAAATCTCTCAAACAGAAAAAAAAATTCTTTCTAGATTAGATAGATTATCTAAGACTTAAAATTAATATTTTTTTATTCAGACTTTTATGTAAATAGTAATCAAATTCTTTTTTAATTTTAATATCGTGTTTCTTGAGTATTTTCTTATAATCAATAAAATCTGGAAATCCAACAACTGCTTTTTTGAATTGTAAATCTGAAAAGAATTTATCATACAATCCATTTAACTCTTGACTTTTTGTATTCAAACCATAAGGAAGGTCTGCAACAAAATAATCCATCTTTTGAACAGTTGTAGAATCTGCTTGTTCTAATTCGAATTTTTCAATTCCAAAATGTTTTAGATTATTATAACATCTCTTAATCATAATTGGATCTAAATCAATTCCTACAACATAATTGCCAGCTAAAGCTGCTTCTATTAAAGTTCCACCAGAACCACAAAAAGGATCAACAACTACTTTGACATCTCCCAACATATTAACCATTGCTCTGGCCAATTTTGGATGCAAAGAAGATGGATGTGGACTTGGACGTTTATGACTTTTTCTAGATTCAAAATTATTATCTAATTCTTTAATCAATAAACAAACAAAAGCTTCTTTATCTGAAAAATAAATCTCAAATTTAGTGTGAGGGTTTTTCAAATTAACTTTTGGAACTTCTAATGTTTCCCAAATGTAAGATGAATATTCAACTTCTAAAGAATTATCTTGTGGTATTCTTAATGAAAAGTCCTTTTCATAAAAATTATCGAAATCAAAACTTTCAAGTTTACTTTTAATTTCTTTCACATCACATCTAAACAATAACTTTAGAATTTTTTTAGTATAAGCGAGATTTACTGAACGTTCTTCATATTCTTTAGTAAATATCATAAAATTATCAACAAGTTCATAGTTATCGATGTTCAAATATTCTTTAACTTCCCATGAAGATAATTCAATATTTTCTTTTGATAAAACTAAAAACTGCTTCATATTTCCTCTTAATTTACTAACTTAATAAATATTTAGAATATACCTGAAAATTAGGGTTTGAAATGCAAAAGCATTTCAGTAAATAAAAAATTATTTTTTTTGCCAGGAGTAACTTCTCATCTTAGAAGCTTTTCCATAGTTACAGGAAGCACAAACTTTTTTTCTCATATGATAAGCGTGACTACCACACCTTCTACATTGAGTCATGTTAGTTTTCCCTGATTTTTTACCCATTGAAGGGGTACCTTTAGACATTTTTTATTTCCTCATTCAGCTGGTGAGATGAAAATGATTGTATCTCCTCTAATGAAAAGATTTCCTAAATTTCTTTTAGTTTCGCCATTTTCTCTTTCTTCAGCTTCTCCTAATACAGTGTTGATATGAATATCGAAAGCAACTAATTTACCAATAAATTGTTTTCCATTCTTTAATTCTACAATTACTCTTTTATTTCTTGCATTGTTCAATGCATCTAGTGGTCTTGAAGTTTCCATTTTTTATTTAACCTCTCTTAATATGTTTGGAAATTATATCCCTTTTTAAATATTATCCTTTTTCTCAGTTTTAATGATGATGTAATAAAATAAAAAGATAACATTTATAAAAGGTTTGAATTTCCTAAGATTTATGATTTCAAGAAAAAGATCAGTTAGAAAACCAGGTACTGGATTGTACGTGGAATCTAGAAAAAGAAGAAAAAGTGAAATGGGTAGAACTTCAGTTATGACTAAAGTTGGTGAAACTAAAAGAAAAACCCAAAGAGTACTTGGCGGAAATGTTAAAAGAAAAATCCTTCAAGCTAACCAAATCAACTTATTCGATGGAAGTAAATATGTTGTAGCTACAATTAAAAGTGTAGTTGATAATAATGCTAACAGAAACTTTATCAGACAGAACATCTTAACTAAAGGAGCTGTTGTAGAAACAGATAAGGGAAAAGCAAAAATTACTTCAAGACCAGGTCAAGTTGGTACTTTAAATGCTGTTCTTGTTAAAGAATAGTTATTTCAACTTTTTTAATAATTTTTTAAAACTTTAATTTCTAGAATTTTTGTAAATATTATTTTAATAAATCTAAATTAATTTCGATTGTTAATAAAAAATAAATTTAAGAAAAAAAATTCTAAAAAAATAAAATATTAATTGCTTCTAGATAAATCATCATAAACAGAGTTAGCAGCTACAGCACCTTCGCCACAAGCAGTAACAATTTGTTTAAACTCATTTGAATTA
>JAHWHN010000196.1 GCA_019323235.1 Candidatus Woesearchaeota archaeon
ATTCCACTCTAAAACAATCTGTTTAGTTGCTTCCCTTCAATAGCCGGCACTGCTCAAAATATTAATTAATATAAATAAGGCTCTCTTTTTCCCATCACTAATTCCTTTTAAAATTGCCTTCACACAAGGAGGAAAATAATCTTCAGGAATTGCCTCTTCTAATTCCTCATAGTCTATTTCTTTCTTAACTTCTTCATCATTTACATTATATATGGACTTTGTTTGAGTGTAATGCTCTGCATAGGCAGATTGGAATAAATTTGAAGCTTCCCCCTCTTTAACATCAGCTCTTTTTAAAAATGGAAGGATTTCTTTAATATTCTCTGGCTTTGCATCTTCTCTTTGAAAATCCATTATTTTATCAATATCAACAGGTATTGAAATCAAACCAGATTTTTCATTGAAAGAATAAGGCATTCTACATAAATGTCTTGAGGAAATTAATACAGTATCAATCTCTACAACTTTGAAAGGATCAAATTCTCCATTTGTTTCTAAATCTTCAACATTAACTCCAATGTTCCTAGCTATTGTCTCTTCAGAATGCATATCCAATAATCTTTTTTTAAAGAAAGAATGGATTCTTTCTCTTAAATAACTAGCAATAATTCTCGGTCCTTCAGGAAATAAAGTTCTTGTTTCTTTATCATAAACCATCTTTGGAAATGCTTCAAAAGGAATTGCTATATGGAATCCATGATTTCCAGAAAACTTACATGTAATACAAGAAATTTTTTGAAATTTTAAAAACTCAACTATTAAGTTAGCAACAATCTTTGAATATTCAAAATAAGGAGTATCTAAATCTATAATTAAATCCCATCCTTTCCTTAATGAATCTAATTCTTTTTTAGATAACTCGGAAGAAATAGACAAAGGGTCTAACCAATTTTCTTCAGAAAAATGAAATGAAGTAACTCCCTGCTTAGCTAATTCTAAAACATCACCAGGACTTGTTATAACATCAGGTCTTTTACCAAAACCATAATCAAATTTTAAACCAATCTCTTTATCTTGAGCTTCTTTACAAATAGCTTCTTGAACATCTCTTCGAGAATAAAATTCAAGAACCTTCTTCATATCCATAGATAATTCTTTTCCTCCCATAGGATTATGGAATAAATATGAAGTTAATAAAGTTTAGGTAAATATACATAAAATATATAAATCTACATTTTAAAAATAAATTATGTGTTTTACTCCATTAGTTTCAATATCGACAGCAATCATAGAATTTATTATTGCAGCATATCTTATTTTGCATTTTAAAAAATCTAAAATTGCTAAACCAATTGCAATATTTTGTGTTTTATTGGGAATATATCAACTTACTGAATTTCTATTGTGTACTACATCATATCAATTTTGGGCAAAAATTGGATTTATCACAACTGCATTTTTACCAGCACTGGCATTGCATTTCACAATCAATTATACTAAAAATAAAGAGAGAATAAATAAAAGATTAGGACTTTTAATTTACTTAATCCCTACTTTTTATTTTTTAATGGCTTTAGCAAAAGAGAATTTTATTTTAAATACAAGTTGTGGAAATTATTTTGTTACCATGAGATATATAATTCAAACAGGAATCTATAAACCACTAGGATTTATTTACTTGTTTTATTACATTAGTTTTGTTGCAATAGCTTGTGTACTTTTCTTAAATCATTATAAAAAACAAAAGAATATTTTGAAAAAAGAAATAGATGTTGATGTAATAATAGCCGTTATAATTAGTCTAATCCCTGCAGTAGTATTGTTATTTTTATTTCCAATGATTGCCTTTGCATTTCCTTCTATATATTGTCAGTTTGCAATTGCTTTTGCTATTGCTGGATTAATTGCTTGTCATTTAGAAAAGAAATTAAAAAATTAAACTGCTACTAAATACAAATACCATAAGTAAATTATTAATGCTAAAACCCCATAAATAATTAACCACTTTATTTGTTTTAAGAAATGTCTTATTATAAAAAATACTAATATTAGAGCCACTAATGGCAAGTATCCAAGAGGTTCTAAAAATGTTTTACCCATTTCAACCCAAGGATTTACTGTTTGACTAAACTTTTCCACAATAGTGTCTATAATTGGCATAATATTTAATTAATTATTAAGTTAATAAAGTTTTTCTAAAAACGTTTATTTCTTCCACCATATAAGTCATCAAGTCTTTGATTAGCAAAATCAATCATCGAATCGAGAGCTCTATTTTCAGCTTCATCAAGTTTAGATTTTATTTCTGGTCGAAATTGAGAATAAGAGTTCCAAGGTCTTTCATCCCCTATTTCATTAAGCCTGTTTGAAGAATAACGAATAAGTTTTACAGCAGGAACTAGTCCTGAACCAAGTCCTAATAAAAAACCCAAAGGATAGCTAATTAGGGGACCAATTCCCATTTGAGTTGCTTTATTTCCAAGAGCCACTCCTCCAACAACACCTCCAATAATAAAAGAAGGAACTAATGGGATTCTTGACATATAAACTAGAGGTGTCATAGTATCAATAGATTCCCCATAATCCATAAAATTAGAAATATTTGCATTAAGAATTTCAGATCCAATTGGTTTTCCAAAATAACTATCGCAAAGAATTGAACCAGAAACTTCTACAGACACATCAATAGATCCAGAACGAACTCTCTTTCCAATTTTCCAACTAAATGGCCCATATCTAGCAGAATGGTAACCATAAAAAAGATAACTTAAATTTGCCTTAAAAGGAACTAAATAGTTTGTTATAAAACAAGGATCTCCTTTTATTTCTTGTGGATTAGGAATTCTAATACCTTCTCGAGAATCAAGTTCTTCATAAATACCAGTTTGTACAATTAATGGAATTGCCTGATTAGATGAAACAGTACTAAAATTACCAAAAGAATTAAAATTGCTAAATGAATTTGGATTAAAATCCCTCCCTGCGGAAGAAAAAATTCTTCCAGTAATCATATCTTTCACTACGACTTCAGAACCGTTAATTCTAACATCATAAGGTCTTTTATCTTCTCTTGGATTTCCAAAATTAATTGATGTTTCAAGGGGTTCATAAATTGAAATTTTATAATCAGGACTTTTATGTCTAAATCCTCTCTGTCTACTATACATAGTACCTTTAAGATTTTCTTGGAATTCTTCTTCAAAACTTTTTTCAATAGATTTTATTTTTCTTTCAAAATCCCTATCTACACTAGAAATTGAACCACATAATTCTTCAGAGGAAAAAAAATCTTCTAAATTTTTTCCAGAAAGTCCATTTATTAGTTGAAAACCACTCATTCTTGGAGTATATAATTTTATCATTTTTTGTCTCCCCAAAACATATTCTTAAATTCTTGAGCAGGATTACTTTGACCCATATTCATTATTGGGAATCCCTCTAATTCTCTTAAAGCATCCATAAATAGAGCATAATTTGGGTCCATACCCATTTTTTCTGATGCCTCTCCGACTCCCTCAATATGCATTTTTGTTTTAACTTTATCATAAACAGGATTTAAATTATCTGCATTGGAATCTAATTGATTTCCATAAAGTTTTAATAAAACCATTGAACCTAATTCTGGTCCAATTGATTCACTAAGTTCTTTTGCAAGGTTTGAAATAATTTCCATTTCTCTTCTTTTATAATTTACTTGAAGTTCCAATTCTCTTGATCTTAAATCTAGTTCAGCATTACCAGTAATTAATCTTACATCTGCTTCCGTCTGAGCTTTAATTTCTGAAAGCATTTTATTCATTTCTGCTTTTGCTTTCAAAATTGGTCCTCTTACTTTAACTTCATAATCCATTTTTGGAGCATCGTTAACAATTCTTGGAAATGCCACATCAACTAATTGAACACTTTCATTAACAACTCCCCAAGCAATCATTTCTTGATTTAAAAAATCCTCTAGACTTCCTCTCAATAAAGAACGATTATCATAAATTTGTTTCCAAGTATAATCTCTTGCTACTCTCTCTCTTCCTTGGCCATTCAATAAAACATCTAATTCTAAATCCAAATCATAAGGTGCACTTTCCATGTAAATCCCTGCATCTTGAACCCTATATCTCACCGAAATTGAGACAGGCAATTCAAAACCTGCATCAAAATTAAAACTATCACTTTTACATAATGCTGAAAAAGAAGCATCATATCTATGTGGTTCTGTAGAAACAATTGCGACTTGATGAAGTTTCGGAAATCCTACACTAAATCCAGGCCCCCTTACATCAGTAATTTCGCCACCAAAAGTAATCACTGCCTGTTCATTTGGATTTACTCTTTTTAAGAACTTAACATCTTTATAAATTGGTTTTTTGAAAGTCATAATAAAAAGAAATTAAAATAAATTAATAAAGATTATTGAAATTGACATGAAAACTTAATTAATTCTATTCTTCTTTTTCTAATACTTCTTTTATTTTTTTAGCTTTCTCTACACCAATTTTATCTACGTCTTTTAATTCATCTATAGAGGCATTCATTACATTAATTGGAGTTTTGAATTTGTCTAATAAACTGTTAGCTAATTTTAAACCAATATTTGGTAATGAAGAAATTAAATATAATTGTTGATCTTTTAATGAATCAGCTCTTTTGTTTGTATGAGGAGTGAAGTACTTCTCTTCATCTATTTGTTCTCTTTTAGCTATAGTATATAACATCTCAGCACTATCTTTTGGATTTCTGGTGTTGATGATTGGAATTTTAAAAGTGGTTGTGATGGAAGCTAACATACCTCTAATTGCATTTGGATGTATCTTTCTTAAAGAATAAATATCTTCATCTCCTTCCAGCATAATAATTGGTTTTGCGAAATTATATTTCAAATCTTTTAATTGCTCCATCAATCTGCCATCAATAATTGAATCTACAAAATCATATTTTGTTTTGTATTCAACACCGATTTCATCTGATAAAATATAATCTGCAGAATTTAACTGCTTTAATTCTAATTTAATATCTTTTTCCAATAAATCTTTTATCACACGAGAAGATTTTTCTCTATGATCAGCATAAATTATAATTTCTTTTTTTTCCTCTTTCTTAAAATTAGATAATTTTGTTTGATGTTTATCTTGAATGTCAAAAGAAATAGTATCTTTCAAATCTTTTAACAATTCATACATTTTATTTTCTTTTCTAAAAGAACTCCATCTATAGATTTCATCCCTAGTTCCTTTAGTTACTAAAACATTTACTTCACCTTTTTCTAATCTACCAGTCCTACCTTTTCTTTGTACATGCCTTATTGCTGAAGAAACTGGTTCAAAGAAAATAACATGATCTACTTTCGGAATATCCAAACCTTCCTCACCAACAGAAGTCATAACAATAACATTAAATTCATTATTTCTAAATCTCTTCAACATATCTATCTGTTCTTTTTGGCTCAAACCAGTACCGTTCTTTTTAGATTGCCCAACAAATAATTCTGCTTCTGCAAAATCTAATTTGTTAACTTCCTCTACAATCTTAACTGCATTATCTCTAAAATTATTAAATATAATTACCTTCTCATCTTTGTTAATTAATGAATATAATAATTCTTTTAACTTGTTAAACTTAGGATGTTCTTCTCCTTTTTCAAATAAAGAATCTACTAAAATGTTTGCTGATCTAAAATTTAAATCTTGAACTAAATTTTGAACCGCTTTACTTTTTGATTTTCTAGAATCATCAATTAATTTATTGAAATAATTTTTTAATGCAGTTACTCCTTGAGTTTCTAATAATTCCAAGGCATGTTGCATTTTCATAATTTCTGCAATTAAAGAAATTCCTTTTAATGTCTCAAAATCTTTCATACCATTTGCAATTTGATGTTGAATAGAACCTGTTAGTTTAATGAAATCTAATTTAGACATTTGTGAAGCTGACTTATCAATAATATTCAATTCTTTTAATTTTATTCCTCTATCGTCGATAAAATCCAAAACATATTTCTTTATTTTTTGAAATTCTTCAGGAAACTCAACTTCTATGAAATTTAATTTTACATCTTGAACATAAGGCCTCATATCTGGATCTTTTTCTGTTCTAACTTCAATTGCCTCTGCATAAATATTTTGACAAACATCTTTGATTGATTCCAAATTACTTCCCGGAGAAGCTGTTAACCCCAAAATTCGAGGATATTCTGCAGTCTTAATATAATAATCTGCCAACCAAACATAAGAATAATCTTTTACTGCTCTATGACATTCATCTAAAACTAATAAGGATACATCTTTGAAAGAAATTCTATTAGATACTAAATCATTTTCTAATCCTTGTGGAGTCGAGATAATAATTTTAGATTTTTCAAATAACTTCTCTCTTTCTTCAGGTTTTATTGAACCAGTAAGTAAAGTGATTTCATCTATACTAATGAATTTTTTAAAAGAATTATAATGTTGCTCACATAAAGGTTTTGTTGGAGCTAAAACTAATATTTTTGATTTTGGATAATTTTGAAGTCTTTGAGCAGCCAACATAATAAATACAATAGACTTACCCATACCGGTTGGTAAAACAACTAATGTATTTTTCTGAGAACAAGTTGCTAAAATTGTTTCTTGGTATAATCTTGGCTTCAAATCTTTAATCATGAATATACGATAAAAAATTTATTTATATACTTTCTCCCTATATGTGTCCATTGTGTCCAGTGAAACAAAAGTATTTTAAAGAAATAATTATAACATAAAAAAATGTTATTAAGATTTCTAGGAATCATGGATATATTTACAGCATTAGTAATATTTTTCCTCCATCTTGGAATTGGACATATTAAATTAAGTTTAATTGTTGCCAATTATTTAGTTCTGAAACTAATTATTTCATATAAATCTATTAATGGATATATTGATTTATTGGTTGCTGTTTACATAATGGGAATGCATGCTGGGTTTATTACATGGTTTGATTATGTAGTCATGCTTTATTTAATACAGAAAGGAATTTTTAGTTTGAAATAATTATTATAGATCTCCAGTCAAACTTAAGTAATACATGAATGCTGCAAAACCTAATACTAAAGAAATTCCAAATGTAAATAATAAATTTGTTAAGAATGCTAATGCAACAAAAGCCAAAGTAAATCCAATCATGAAAGCATAATGAAATGGATTTCCAAATAACATCAAAAAACCATCTGTTCTCGGGAATGGAAATAAAGATAAAATTGCTACAAATGCACTAATCTCAATAAAATAACCAACTAAAGTATATTTTTTGAAAGGCATTAAAAGTCCCATTAAAAATAAAGTTCCTAACATACCAGTTACACACATTGATGAGAATTCCATGAAATTTGTTCTATATCTAAATTTCCCAATTCTTCTTTTTTTGTTGATTTCTGGAAATAAATAACCAGGAGATAAAAAGAAAATAAAGTTGAAAAATAAAGTTCCAAGATACAAACCAATACCACAAGCCACTGGGCTAAACAAATATCTTGTTGTAATTCCTTTAGCTACAGCATATAACTTCTCAAAACTAAAATGAATTATTAAAACTAAATAAGATATTATAGTCATAATAACTAATTTTTCTAAGAATGCATTTTTAGAAATAATTTCCAAAGATCTTAATGCCATTAATATTCCGAAGGCTAATGAAGTTAAAAATAATTGAAATAATTCTGATTTTGTAAACCTAAAATCCTTTTTAATTCTTCGAAGCATAAGGAATTATTGATAATTGAGTATATAAATTTTGTGAAGAAACTTGTATAAAATTAAATTAATTTCTTAATCTTTGTTATATCAGATTTAGATAATTTAATTACTGAATATTTTCCTTTCAAAACAATTGTACCATTCTTAAGTTTGATTAATTTTATATCTTCATCATCTTCTTGTATAGCCATAACTAAAGCATTTTTTAATTTTGATGAAGAACTTGCTCCTTTCATTGATTCTGTTGCATTCTTAAGATATTCTCTTGCTTCTTTTCCAGGCATATTAATTTTAGCGAATGTCATGAGATATTTTTTGATTAATAAATATATAAATTTTTTGAAAAAAAAACTAAGCTCGTTTAAACATCTCTTTTGCTTTTTGAGATTCTTCTTTGTGTTCAACAATAGGCTTTGGATAATTTTTCAAGTTATGATTTTTATACAAATTATGTATTTCATAACTTGTTAAATCCTTTAATTCAGGAACCCATTTTTTTATATACTCACAATCTCTATCAAATTTTTCTTGTTGACTCCAAGGATTGAATATTCTAAAATAAGGTTGTGCATCACATCCTGTTGATGCCGCCCATTGCCAATTACCATTATTTACAGCAGGATCATAATCTATTAAATTCTGAGCGAAATACTTTTCTCCCCATTGCCAATTTATATGAAGATCTTTTACTAAAAAGGAAGCAACAATCATTCTAACTCTATTATGCATATAACCAGTAGTATTTAATTCCCTCATACCTGCATCAACAATTGGAAATCCTGTTTTTCCTTCACACCATTTTTGAAATAACTTCTTATCATTATCCCATTTTATTTTATCATACTTATTCTTAAAAGCACCATCTAAGACATTAGGAAAGTGGTAGATTATATGAGTAAAAAAATCCCTCCAATATACTTCGTTTATCAAAACTTCTTGGAAATTCTCTTTAAAACTCGAATATATTTCTCTTATTGAAATAGTTCCAA
>JAHWHN010000197.1 GCA_019323235.1 Candidatus Woesearchaeota archaeon
AACATCAACCTCGACATTCAGATATAATGGATTTTGCTAAAAAAATTGCTGATAAAATTGGTTATGAAATTGTTAAAGAAAAATTAAATTCAAAAGTTGTTTTATTAAAAAATCCAGAATCTAAAATTGGATTAAACTACTGGGAAAATTGATATTAATTAATCTCAATTAACATACCAGTCGGACTTGGATTAATTACTAATGTTTTTTTATTTATCACTTCTTGTTTGTTGAATGTTTCATGTAAATGTCCAGAAATTGCTAAGTTAAAATGATTCAAATATTTCTTAATAGATTTGCTTCCTGCATGCTCATCTTCAACAATCTCATCAACAATTGTATTATAAGGTGGTTGATGTGTTACTAAGATATTTTTTTTAGTTAATAAGATTTTATGTTTTTCTATGAAATTTTCAAAGTCTCTATCTATATAAGAAAAACCTCCCCCGCCATAACCAAAAATATTTATTCCGTTTACTCTAAATACTTTCTTATGAATAAATCTTATATTATCATAAAGTTTACATTCCTCTTCAACTTGAGACATGTTTTCATGGTTGCCATGAATTAAATAAGTTGGTTTTTTTAATGAAGCAATTGTTTTAACCATTTTTTTACAACCATGATTGAAAATAGTAAAATCACCTGCACAGATTACTATATCTGCCTTCTTTGACTTTCTTTCTAATTCTTTAAAAAATTCCATGTTTTCATGTAAATCAGTAAATGCTAAAATTTTCATAGGTTTAAGAATTTTTCATTAAAATAAAAAGGTTTTGATTAGCAGAATTCAAATTTTCTATCTAAAGGGTTTTTACCATAAATTATACTAGCGAATTCCCTTATCTGGGATAAAGGTCTCCAGATTACAACATCATTACTTTTTACATTTATAATTTCCCTATTTGTTGCTGTTCCATAATTACTTAATTGTTCTTCAGAAGTAACTGGTACGAAATCATGATTTTCTAAAATTTTTCTTGTAAACATATCTTCTTCCAAGGGTTCTGCTATACTGCTTGATTCTGTTGCTAGCAAATCTTGACTATAACAATTTAATAAAATTATTTTTTCATCAAATTTTTCAGTATTAACATATATTCCATCAACTTTTTGCCAACCATTTGGAAGTAATCTGGCTACTAAATGATCATTACCATAATTACCAGAATGAAAGTATAATGCCCTATTCTGATGAACTAATTTGGTTAATATTCCATTCCATTTTAATTTTTCATGATGAGATACTAAATATGTCACATTAAAATTATCAAAAGTTTCTTTTAATGAATCTAAATCATTTAAATTAAACCACCCTTCTCGAAAATGCCTAGCTAATTCCATGTTTAATTTTTGATATAGATCTAAATTTTTTGTTTTAAACTCAAAATCTAATTCTTCAATAGATTTTTTAGTTAATGATTGACGAGAATATAACATAAAATCATCATAATCATTTTTCAAAGAATTAATTACCTGTTTAATAAAAGACATTGTGTAAAGATAATTTGACTTTTCTGCATTAACATCTTCCATTGAAAAATCGAGGAAAAAGTTTCTTTTTTTTTCAATTTTTTTTTCTAAATTCTTTTCTTCAGTCATCAATTATCACGTAAAAGTAAAATATATGAAGTATATATTTAAAGATTATGCTTCCTGAAAGATAGTATTTAATTAAAATAAATAGAATTGGTGTGGAGTTTAATGATTATCTAATGATATGTATAGTAATCCTCTAATATCACAGAATCTAAATTTTCTAAATTTTTAACTTTATAGAATTTTCCATTACCTATTTCAACTATTTTCTTAGCTAGTTTTTCATTTTTCTTTTCTATACCTATTCCAACTAAAGAAATTGTAATTCCATAATGAGCGGCTTCAGAAACTGCTTCTAAAGTATCTCTTTCAGGATCATTACCTACAGTCGGCATAGCATCTGTTAATAAAATTAAATGTTTGGTAACATTAGAATCTTTCGGGAATAACTCAATGGATTTTTTAATCATTTGAATAAAATCAGTTTGTTTTGTTGCTCTTACTAAAGATATTTTTTCAAGTAATTTTGGAAAATCTTCAGTTGGAGGAATGCTTTCTTTAATTTCTGTTTCAAAAACTAATAAGCCAACTTTATTTTTTTCACTTATTGCTTTGTATGCTAAAGCAACTCCTGCTTTTTTAGCGGCTTTAATCTTATTACCTTTCATACTACCAGAAGCATCTAATCCATAAATAAT
>JAHWHN010000198.1 GCA_019323235.1 Candidatus Woesearchaeota archaeon
GTTGCAGATTCTCCAACTACATCTTTTCCTTGAACGATGTGTGGAATTGATATTTCTTGAATTAAAGTTGCATTTTCAAATTTAATTCTGTCTAATAATTTCTGGCTTAAGCCAAGTTCACTAAATTTCATTTAATTTACCTCATAAAGCACTCGTATATAGAAAAAGCGAAATGATTGTGGTCAAGTGCCCTCTCTGTCGTTGCTCTCTTTTATAGTACTGGGATATTAAGTTAGTTTATAAAGCTTTTGGTTCTCTATCGTCGATAGGTGTATAATTAATTGTTACATCGCCTGTGCATTCGATTGAGAATAAATCAAGGTTTCTTATAAAAGTAGGACAATAAAATAAACTTTCTTTAGTCATACCATAAACTGTCTCTTTACCCTCACATTTTAACATTAAACGGTGGTTTCCAGAATAATTCGCATGTACATTTCCATTAATAACATTAATATTTCCAATAGCATATAATGTTCCTTTTACATCACCATTTCTAATATTTGCATAAAAATTGGAATTAAAAGGTACTAAAATTTGACCTGTGAAGTGTCTTATATTAGTTGCTATTGGCTTTTCAAGTAAATAACCTTTAACATGAAATAAATCATCTTTTGAAATTCCGAAAGTAATATCTCCAATATTATCATTAATAGTTAAATTATCCCTGCCATCAAAAGCCATATCAATCTCATCAGGAAGTTCTTCATATTCTAGTATTCTACTATTATTATAAACCATCTGAACTCCATCAACATCCAATTTTCCATCTTCAGGAATATCACCAAAAATGATATCATCATCTCTTATGACTGCATATTTATTCTTAATTTTAGAAACTGCAACATTATTGATCATAGTGCATCCAATAAAAATTGAAGGCAGTGTGAATTTACCGATTTTAGGGCCAGTATTTCTAAGTAGTTCGTCTTCTAGTGTCATGATTAGAGTGAACGAAGTTTTGTTTAAATAGCTTTTTAAAATATATTTCATTCTCTTTATTTATGTCATTAGAAGATGAATTGTTATATGAATCTAATTCAAAACCTGGATTAACTATTAGTTTGTATAATAAAGGCGGATTTGAAGAAAAAGTTGAAATGAAATATCTTCCTATAAGTTCACCAGAACAGATTGGTGATGAATTCGTAAATGGTATTTTGGGAGAGTGGAGAGATTTTAAAATAAACTATTCTGATGAAATTGCCTTAGGAACCATAGATTTAAAACCAGACACTTATCGTATTCATGTAATTTATAATTTTAAAGAATACAATAAGATAATTACTATTGATAAACCAAAGTCATTAGAATTGTTTGTAAACTCAAGAGATTTATCTGAAAAAAAAATAATTAATACAAACAAAAATATAACAAAAAGAAAAACAAGGAAGAAAAAATCAAAAAGTAATTACAATCTTGAATTAGGGAAAAAATATGCCATGAAATATTCAGTAGGGGGTGTAATAGCTAGTGGAATATTCTCAATCATAACAACACCCTTTGCAAGAAATATGGGGTTAATTGAATATCCAGGGAATTACATGATATTAAATGCAAGTATATTTGGCGGAATAGGTACTGCATTAGGATATTTAATGGGATTTTCAAAAGAATAAGGTGATGTTCTTCACCAAATAAATTTTTAAACTTCAACTTATTTAAAATTCAGAATGGGCAGCGATTTGATATTGTGCGACGGAAAGAATATTTTCAAATCTGAATATGAAATTCTTAAAAGTATTTTTGGAAACTACGAGTTTAAAATTGGAAGCATTAATGGGTATGTACATTCAATTGAAGCTGAATGCCCAATTAATAGCCTTAAATCAATAAATGAACTTCATTTGGATACATTAAAATTAAGTAATACAAACATTTCAGATTTAAGCCCTTTAAGAGAAATGTCCTTAAAATCAATAGAAATAATTAATTCAAAAGTAACAGATATATCTCCTTTAAAAGAAAAGTACTTTGACATTTTAAGACTAGATAATAACAAAATTGAAGATATATCCTGTGTATATGAAATAACTGCAAACGTATTAAATCTATCACATAATCCAATTACAGATATCTCAGGATTAATTGATGCTACTCCCGATATATTAATTCTTAATGGATTAGACATAACAGATATTTCTCCATTAAAAGGAGTTAATTTTGACACTTTGTATCTTGATGAAACATCTGTTATGGACTTATCACAAATAAGAGGTTCAAAAATAAGAAATCTACATCTCTATAATTCTCAACTGGAAAAACTGGCTTACATTAGAGGAATTGAGGAATTAAATATTGATAAAACTAAAGTTAAAGATTTATCACCTTTGATGGGAACTCACCTTAAAAGACTTTCAGCAAGCAATACATTAATTGAAGATTTATATCCTTTAAGAGATATGAATTTGGAATCGTTAAATATTTACGGCACTCCTGCAAGAGATAATGATGATAATAAATATATTCTTGACAGATTAAGAGATAAAGGATGCAAGATAATTTAGTTATCTTTTTAAGTTATATCCTGTTACCACCCTTATGACATTAGAGGATGAGTTGTTAAGAAAGATATCAGGAAGAAAAATATTATTTCAGGACGATTTTAGCACTCCTAAAATTTTAGATATTGATACTTTAGAGGAATTTCTTGTTTTTGAAAAAGGCGGGGCATATCAAGAATTATTTGATTGCAAAAAACACGTTCTATTGTTTAAATGCTTGAATAATGCATTGCAGACATATAATTTGGAAACTGATGAAAGGAAAGTTGTTCTTAATAGAGATGTTTTAAATGCAAAACTATCTAATGATGGAACTAAAATAGTTGCACAAGAGAAAGATAAAATAAGTTTAATTAATAACAAAGTAAATACTTTGAATTTTTATAATCAAAACGAAAAAAGTAGAATTGTTTTTTCACCAAATGACGATTGTGCATATATTAGCATGAAAAATGGTGGCAATTCTATTTTTGATTTTAACAATATTGAAATTAAGAATGATGCACCTTTTGGTTATATCTTTTGGAAAGGAGAAGAATTACTTAATTTCAACAGCAATAGTATATTAAATCAACAAAAAGAAGAAATAATGAAATTTTATGGTATTGAAAGTTTCAAAGCCTCTCCAAATGGAGACCTTTATTCATATGTAAGTCCTAAAGAGAAAATGCTACATGTTTACATTGATGAACAGTTCAAATGTATTGGATATCCGATTTGCTGTCAATATAAGTGGGTAGACAATGAAACATTAGTTTATCAGAGTTACAAAAATAAACCTCAACAAGGCATGCTTATTTCAGTTCATGACATATATAAAGTTGATTTGAAAGGA
>JAHWHN010000199.1 GCA_019323235.1 Candidatus Woesearchaeota archaeon
TCAGGGAAACATCTAAAATCCCACTCATTCATATCACTAGAATAAATCCTAACCTTATCCAATAATTCTTTTTCTTGATTAACAAAGAGATGAACTCTAAAACCATCGCTTTTCTTTTCTAAAACATTATTATTAATCCCAATAGGCATAGAATAACTTTCTAACTTATATCTGTCAAACGCAAATTCCTTTGGCTTTTTACAAGGAAGAGGTGTGGACAAATTAATGTCCATGTTTGATATTAAATCAAATTCCTCATCTCTTCTACTTAATTTCTTCTGGTATGCTTTATTAATTTTAGAGTTCATTTTAACCTCAAACCATATTTACGTACATAGGTTTTGCATGTCTATCATTTCTTCTGATAATTCCTCTGTTACTAATCTTTTGCATTCTATTTCCCAATGTCTCAGGTGCCCAAATTTTATTCTTAATTTTCTCATAGCATAACATAACTTCTCCGCCCATATATTCCATCTTACTTCTAGTAGTATCAGATAATTTATCATCTTGACACAACTCAGTTAATCTATAAGATAAATCATAACAACTCATTCCTTTTGGATTTTCTCCAATTATTTGTTCAGATAAACCTTTTGGAAGACCTTTATTATTATACATTCCTAAATACTTACTTAATTCCATTTTATCAAAGAAATAACTATGACTTTCATCAATTCTATTCTTAACATCTCCTGCCATATTTAATAAACCTTCAACTTTATTCTCTAAAGCAGTGTCATTTCTATGGATTACTCTTCCAAAACTATCATGTAAAGTTTTATCTAAAAATAAAGTCCAGTTAGTACAAATATCATTAAACCATGAAATACCATAGGTAATTGCATTTTTACCAGAACCACCATATACACCATCTTTACCTGTATTAACAACTAAATACATTCCATCAAAATCAGCAATTGGAAAGTTAAATTGTAAGCTATTATCATTTTTGAAGTATCTTACAGTAGGTTCAAGGCCCATTACTTTAGAACTTTCTTTTAATAAATCAATAGGATTAATTTCAGTAAACTTATCTGTTACTAAAGATAAAGGTCTATTTTCTGCAAATCTCATATACAAATTTTTACTTTCAGTAGTATCTCCAATTCTTTGAGAAACTTGTTTTTTAGTTAATTCAATACCGGATGTCTTAACCTCAATTCCACTTCTATTAAATAAAGTTCTATTGAATGTTTGAGGGAACTTTTCCAAACCTTGTCCAAAATATAAAGTTTCAAAACTTGGCTCTCCAACAATAAGAGGATTTCCTTTAGGAACCTCAATCATATTTGCCTTCTTGTAAGGCACTTCATTAATGCTTTTTATAATTTCAACCATTTTTACCTCCGATGGTTTTAATAACCATATTGGAAGTAAACATTCTGAAATATAAAGAAAAATGCCCTCCTAAAAAGGAGAACTAACTAACTTCTTCTATCAACATTCTCAACATATCATGACTAGACTCTAATCTTTCTTTCAATGTCTTATCTTCAACAGAATTAAATAATTGGTTCATCCTATCCATTATTTGAGATATTAATCTAATTAAATCTCCTTCATCAAAATTACTGGCTTTACAAACTTCGAAGAAATCTTGTTTTTCAAAAATACTAAATATTAAAGGAGCTAAGATTTTAATATTCTCAACTTTAGATTCTAAAATTGGTTTTAAATTATGAATCAATCCTTTTTCAGTAGATGTAAATCTTTTACCAAATATTTTAGAACCTCTTCTTGGCTCATAAATTAAAGAACTTATTGCTAAAATAATCATATATTGATCCATATTTCTCCATAATTCAGTACCAAAAATTTCTGTTAAAACAATCTCATCGACAAATAACTTAGAAGCAAAGTATCCTTTATCTGTTAATTTGTTATTCTCAATATAACCAATTTTATTTAACTTCTTAATTAAATTATGAAATCTTCTTTTAATTACTTCAAAATTCTCTTTTTTTTGAAAAGTATAAAATGAATTTTCTAAAATAATATCAATTTCTTTTTGAGAATGTTGATTAATTAAATTCAAAACTGCACTAATTGATAATTTAAACTTAGATTTTAAAGGTTCAGTATCTTTAGAAGTTAGATTCTTGATATTCGAATAAGAAAATTCTTTTCTATTAATCATAGGTATAACATAACCTTTTTTATCAATACCTCTTCTCCCAGCTCTTCCTGCCATTTGAAAGAATTCTTTTGAAGTAATTGATGAAAATGTAACTCCATTAAACTTTCTTAACCCTTCAAAACAAACAGTTTTAGCAGGCATATTAATCCCAACTGCAAAAGTTTCAGTAGCATACAAATATTTAATTTTTCCTTGTGCAAATAATTCTTCAACAATTTCTTTTAACTTTGGTAATAAACCAGCATGATGAAATGCAATACCTTTTGGAAGTATTTCACGTAATAGTCTAGCTGATTTAAATTTACTTAAATCATAACCATCTCTTAACTTCTTAGAAACAAATTTTTGAATTTCGGGATCAGTTTTCTTAAACTTTTTAGACAACTCTAAAGCATTTTTCTCACAAACCTTTCTAGAAAAACAAAAAAACAAGCAAGGACATTTAACTAACTCTGCTAAATGCAAATGATTTGGAAAGGGAATTTTATTCTTCTCTTTCAAATTATAAAGTTTATAATAAGATGGAATATTTGCATATTCTCTAATTTTTTCTAAAGTAGTAATTCCTAATTCTTCATCATAAAAACTAACTTCTAAAGGAACAATTCTGTTATCATGTTTAACTCTATCGACTTTATGATCTTTAATCTTCTCAATCCAAGAAGCAAACTCATCAACATTTGGAATTGTTGCAGATAAACAAATAAATCTTACAGAATTTGGAGAAAAAATAATGGATTCTTCCCAAACAGAACCACGTTCAATATCATTAATATAATGAATCTCGTCAAAAATAACATAATACAAATCTTTAATTGAATTAGTAATAGCCCAATTTCTATAAATCTCTGTGGTCATTACTAAAACATCTGCATCAGGATTAATAACCTCATCTCCTGTTAACAATCCAACCTTTTCACAACCGTATTGTTTTAAAAAATCCTTATATTTTTGATTAGACAAAGCTTTAATTGGTGCAGTATAAATTACCTTCTTCCCATCATTAATTGCTTTATCAATAACATAATCTGCTACTAAAGTCTTTCCAGAACCTGTTGGGGCTGAAACAATAATTGAATGATGTTTATTTATAGAATTAATAGA